>JAABRN010000177.1 GCA_011390855.1 Hydrogenophaga sp.
CTGTGCGCCATCGCGTTGACCGGGACGCGCGCTAGACTCCGCGCGTGCCGGCACTGTTCGCCGGCCTGGAGCACGCATGGCCCTGTTCAGCAACGAAGCCCTCAACCCCGGCGTGCGCAAGCGCGAGGTTTTCGGTTGGGCGATGTACGACTTCGCCAACTCGGGCTACACCACAGTGGTGCTCACCGCCGTGTTTGCCGCCTATTTCGTGGGTGCGGTGGCGGGTGGGGCGTCCTGGGCCACTTTTGTCTGGACGTTGGCGCTCAGCGTCTCTCATGCCCTGGTCATGCTCACCATGCCGGCTCTGGGCGCGTGGGCGGACCGCCACGGCGCCAAGAAGCACTTGCTGATGCTCAGCACCATCGGCTGTGTGCTGGCCACCGCTGGTCTCGCTTCGGTGGGACCGGGCGCGGTGTGGTTGGCGGTGGGCCTGGTGATTCTGTCCAATGTGTGTTTCGCCTGGGGCGAGTCGCTGATTGCAGCCTTTCTGCCTGAGCTGGCGCGGCCGTCGGCCATGGGGCGGGTGAGTGGCTGGGGCTGGAGCTTTGGCTATTTCGGCGGCATGCTGGCGCTGGGCCTGAGCTTGGCCTACGTGCTGTGGGCCCAGGCGCAGGGACAGGCGGCGGCTCAGTTTGTGCCCGTCACCATGCTGATCACCGCGGTGATCTTCGCGCTGGCGGCCTCGGTCACCATCTCGCTGCTGAACGAGCGCGCCCAGCCCAACCCCAACGTCGGGGCCAGCGGCGTGCGCGACTCGCTTCGCCAGCTGCGCCGCACCTTCGACAACGCCAAGCGGTACACGGACTACATGTGGTTGTTGGCCTGCGCCGTGGCATACCAGGGTGGGGTCGCGGTGGCCATCACCCTGGCTGCGATCTATGCCGAGCAGGTGATCGGCTTCGTGCAGCAGGAAACCATGTTGCTGATCTTTGTGCTCAACATCGCCGCGGCCGTGGGCGCCTTTGCCTTTGGTTACTGGCAGGACCGGCTCGGCCACAAGCTGGCGCTGGGCATCACGCTGGTGGGCTGGATGGCCACTTGCATCATCGCCGCGCTCACCACCACCAAGGGCGGTTTCTGGTACGCCGCGGCCATCGCCGGCCTGTGCATGGGCAGCAGCCAGTCGTCTGGCCGGGCCATGGCGGGTCTGTTTGCGCCGCCGGCGCAGCTGGCCGAGTTCTATGGCCTGTGGACCTTTGCGACGCGGCTGGCGAGCATCATCGGCCCGCTGAGCTATGGCGCCATCACCTGGATGACCGATGGCAACCAGCGGCTGGCGATCGGGTTCACCGCAGTGCTGTTCCTGGTGGGGCTGGTGTTGCTGCAGCCGGTGAACATGGCCCGCGGGCGAGCGGCGGCACTGGCGGATGCACCGGCGCCTGCGCGGACCCGCTGAGTTCAGGCTGCAGCGACCTGCACTGCCACGCCCAGCCAGCGCGATGCGGCGTGCTCCAGGGAGGTGCGGTCGCCTGTGCTCAGCAGTGTGAAGGCGCCTGGCTCGGTACCGGGGGCATGCGTTTCCAGATTCAGCAGCGTGCGCGTTCGGCGGGCCACCGGCTCGCCGGTGTCGACCAGTAGCACATCGGGCCCACACAGCGATTGCAGGACGTCGCGGGCAAACGGATAGTGGGTGCAGCCGAGCACCAGGGTGTCGATAGGTGGGCGGTGCGGGTCCCCGGCGCGCAGCTGCGCCAGGTGAAACGCAGCCCGCTCGTGAACGGCAGCAGCGTCCATGCGCTCGATGGCATCGGCCAGGCCATCACACGGCTGAACGCGAACATGCAGCGGCCGCACTTGAGTGGCCGACACGCGTTCCAACAGCTGGGCGAAACGGGCACTCTGCACCGTGCCGCGGGTGGCCAGCACACCGATGTAGCCGTTGCGAGTCAAGACCGCAGCGGGCTTGAGCGCAGGCTCCACACCAATGAACGGCAGATCGGGGTGGGTGTGGCGCAGCTCGTCGATGGCGAGTGCGGTGGCGGTGTTGCAGGCGACCACCAGCGCGTCAATCCGGTGCTCAGCCCTGAGCTGCTCGGTGAGCCGAAGTGCTCGATCAAGCACCACTTGGGCTGACCGCTCGCCGTAAGGCGCGTTAGCGTTGTCTGCCAGGTAGACAAAATGCACCTGGGGCAGCTCGGCGCGCAGCGCGCGCAGCACGCTGAGACCACCGACGCCGCTGTCGAAAACGCCTACGGTGGGCAAGTGAACCAGCTCAGGCGCCGGCGACGGCGATGCCCTTGAACTCGCCGGATGCGATGCGCTGGCTCCATTCGGCCGGGCCGGTGGTGTGCACGCTGGTGCCAGCTGAGTCCACGGCCACCGTCACCGGCATGTCCACCACGTCGAATTCGTAGATGGCTTCCATGCCCAGGTCTTCAAAACCCACCACCTTGGCGGTCTTGATGGCTTTGGACACGAGGTAGGCGGCACCACCCACGGCCATCAGGTAGGCGCTCTTGTGGTTCTTGATCGATTCGATGGCGACAGGGCCGCGCTCGGCTTTGCCGATCATGGCGATGAGGCCGGTCTTCTCCAGCATCATGTCGGTGAACTTGTCCATGCGGGTGGCCGTGGTCGGACCGGCGGGACCGACCGCTTCGTCACCCACCGGATCGACCGGACCGACGTAGTAGATGACGCGATTGGTGAAGTCCACCGGCAGCTGCTCGCCCTTGGCCAGCATGTCCTGGATGCGCTTGTGTGCAGCATCGCGACCGGTGAGCATCCTGCCGTTGAGCAGCAGCGTCTGGCCGGGTTTCCAGGCGGCGACCTGCGCCTTGGTCAGCGCATTGAGATCGACACGCTGGCTTTTTTCGGTGTCGGGCGTCCAGTTGACGTTGGGCCAGAGGTCGAGGCTCGGCGGGTCGAGGTACACAGGGCCTGAGCCGTCCATCACGAAATGGGCGTGGCGGGTAGCGGCGCAGTTCGGGATCATGGCGATGGGTTTGCCCGCCGCGTGGGTGGGGTACATCTTGATCTTGATGTCGAGCACGGTCGTGAGGCCACCGAGGCCCTGTGCGCCAATGCCCAAAGCGTTCACCTTGTCGAGCAGTTCCAGTCGCAACGCTTCCACCTGGGTGAGTTTCTCGCCTTTCGCCGCTTTGGCCTGCAGATCGTACATGTCGATGTCTTCCATCAGGCTTTGCTTGGCCAGCAACACCGATTTCTCGGCCGTGCCTCCGATGCCAATGCCCAGCATGCCCGGTGGGCACCAGCCAGCGCCCATAGTGGGCACGGTTTTCAACACCCAGTCGACGATGGAGTCGCTGGGGTTGAGCATCATCATCTTGCTTTTGTTCTCGCTGCCGCCGCCTTTGGCGGCCACGGTCACGTCCACCTTGTTGCCGGGAACGATCTCGGTATAGATCACGGCGGGCGTGTTGTCGCCGGTGTTCTTGCGGGCGAACAGCGGGTCGGCAACCACGCTTGCGCGCAGCTTGTTGTCGGCATTGTTGTAGCCCTGGCGCACGCCTTCGTTGATGGCGTCCTCCAGGCTGCCCGTGAAGCCTTCCCAGCGCACGTCCATGCCCACTTTCAGGAACACGTTGACGATGCCGGTGTCTTGACAGATTGGGCGGTGGCCGGTGGCGCTCATCTTGCTGTTGGTCAGGATCTGCGCGATCGCGTCCTTGGCGGCGGCGCTTTGTTCGCGCTCGTAGGCGCGTGCGAGGTGGGCGATGTAGTCGGCTGGGTGGTAGTAGCTGATGTACTGCAGGGCGGCGGCAACCGATTCAATCAGGTCGGCCTGGCGGATCGTGGTGGTCATGGATATGGGCTCTCTTTGGGGTTGGCAACGGGACCTGCCTGAGCCAGCAGGGCCTTGAGTTCTCGGATGTCCTGGCGAAGGGACTGCACCTCGGCGTGCAGCTCGTGTTCCATCGACTGGCCGACGTTCTCGACCAGGGCTTCGG
>JAABRN010000178.1 GCA_011390855.1 Hydrogenophaga sp.
CCGTCACCAACATCCGCTCTGGCGCCGCATCGCCGGTGGCGGGCATGGTGCACGCCGGCACGCTGGCTGCGGTGGTGCTGCTGGCCGCGCCACTGGCCGCCCACATTCCGCTGGCCGTGCTGGCCGGCGTGTTGCTTTTCGTGGCTTGGAACATGGGCGAATGGCGCGAATTTGGCCGGCTCAAGCAGTTCAGCAACCACTACCGCCTGATGATGGTTTCCACCTTTCTGGTCACCATCATTTTTGACCTCACGGTGGCGGTGGAGCTGGGCCTTGTGCTGGCGGTGGTGCTGTTTGTTCGCCGCCAGAGCGACATCTTTCGTGCCGAACCCATTTCAAGAAACGAACAGCAGATCACCTTCCGTCTTTTTGGCTCTCTGTTTTTCGGCGCGGTGGCCAAGATCGACCCCATCGTGGCCGAAGTGGAGCGCTCGCCCACCGCCGTCAACGTCATGCTCGATGCCTCTCACCTGATTTCGCTCGACACCACCGGGCTGGACGCGCTGGAGCAGTTGCACCGGGCGGTTGACAAGCGCGGTGGTCACCTCGGCATACTTGGCCTGAACCCGCAGCCCAAATCGCTGATGGAACGCTCGGGCTTTGCGACCAAGTTGCACACCTTTCAGTGACTCCACCTTGCACCATGGTTCCTCACAACAGCCCCATCACCGAACGCATCGACTGGCTGTTTGGCCTGGCGCAGCGCCATGCGCAGGAATACGCCAGCCCCGAAGCCTGGCTGGCCCGACAACGCCACCTGGCCAACCACCCCACCGCGATTGTGGTGATGAAGTGCATGGACGGGCGAATCAACATTCCCATCGCCACGCAAACACCCAAAGGCATCATCCAGCCGTTCCGCAACCTGGGTGGCATCTTCAATCTGGGCTGGCCACATCTGGGCGAAACCCTCACTGCCGCATTGGAGAAAGTGGTGCGCAGCGGCCGCCAGGCCCTGGTGATCATCACCTACCACCACAGCAAAGGCGACGAGCGACGTGGCTGCGCCGGCTTCAATTTCCACACAGCCGATGCCCGCGCCCACACCTTCGAGATCCAGCGCGAAATGTCTGCGGTGTTCGGTGCGGCGCATGGCACGGTCTACCCCCTCGTCTGCGGCTTTGAAACCGACGAAGACGCGCTGGTGGTGCACGGGGCCAATGGCGAAACGCTGAACATGGCCGATCTGAGCGAAGCCGATGTGCCTGGCCTGCCCCAGCGCCTGCTGCACCTGCTGCCCGACATGCCGACGCAGATCCGGCACGATCTGCTGCCCCTGCTGCTGGGCAATCTGCGCCACATCGCGCAAATACGGCAGACGGTGCGCACGCTCGACATCGAGCACCGCGAGTGGATGATCTGCGTGGGGCGCGGCTTTGACTGGCTGCACCTGCCCAACCTGGCGCTCATCATCGGCCCCTACAGCCCGGACCTGGCCGACCCGATCCGCAAGGCGGCCGGCATCATCCGCGCCAACATGCGCGCGGGACGCATCGCGGACGACGGCTTCCTGATCCTGTCGTCTGTGCCCTACGAAGACATTGGCGTGGACAGGGCACGCGCCGTGCTCAAGTCCAACTTCATGGCGGACTTCGCAGCCGACGTGGTGCGCAAGGAGTTTGAAGACCTCGCGCCGCTCATGACCGTGCGAAAAACCCTGCTCAACTGGAACAGCCGCGCGGTGGAGCCGCTGGCGCAAGTCGATTGACCTCCGGGCAATATCAAGGGTCGGTTCACAAGGCCCTTCTGAGGACGCGGGGCGCCGGCTCGCTAAAATGGCTGTCTTTGTCTGGCTCGCCCCCACATGTCCATTTTTGCCCGCCCGCACTACACCTCTGACGCGACGCAGTTCATCCAGAAGCTCAAGGCCGACAAGCCCAGCCTGGAGAAGGAGCAGCGCGAGGGTCGATCTTTGCTGTGGGACAAGCAGATTGACCGCGAATTTCAGGCCCGGGCCGACACCGCCGAGGTTCCCCAGCAGCCCTACGTGTACCAGACCCGCTCTGACCACGCCTGAAAAACACCCTCCGCTCGGCCCCGCGCCCACCATGAGCCAGGAGCCCAAAACGCTCGACGACGCCCCCGAGGGCCTGGAGGCCCTGCTGCCCAGTGTGGTCGATCACGTGGCTCTTGCCCGGCTTTACGGTGAGCCGCTGTTCACCATGCCGAGGGATCTGTACATCCCGCCGGATGCATTGCAGATCTTTCTTGAAGCCTTTGAGGGCCCGCTGGATCTCCTGCTCTACCTGATTCGCAAGCAGAACTTCAACATCCTCGACATCCCGATGGCGGCGGTCACACGCCAGTACCTCAGCTATGTGGACGAGATCCGTGCCGGCAACCTGGAACTGGCGGCCGAGTACCTGCTGATGGCGGCCATGCTGATCGAGATCAAGTCGCGCATGCTGCTGCCGCCCAAGAAAGTGGCCGAAGGCGAAGAGCCAGAAGACCCGCGTGCCGAACTGGTGCGCCGGCTGCTCGAATACGAACAGATGAAGCTGGCCGCGCAGCGCCTGGCAGACACGCCCCAATACGGTCGCGATTTCCTGCGCGCCCAGGTGCACATCGAACAATCACTGGTGCCCCGCTTCCCTGACGTGCATGTCCTCGATCTGCAAAGCGCCTGGCGCGACATCCTCAAGCGGGCCAAACTGGTCCAGCACCACCGCATCAGCCGCGAGGAATTGTCGGTGCGCGAACACATGAGCATCGTGCTGCGCCGCCTCCAAGGGCGCAAGTTCGTCGAATTCGGCGAACTCTTCGATCCTGAAAAAGGCTCGCCGGTGCTGGTGGTGACTTTCATCGCCATGCTGGAGCTGGCGAAGGAAACGCTGATCGAGCTCACACAGGCCGAGGCTTTCGCACCCATTTACGTGCGCCTGGCCTACACACCCAACCCATGACAGCCCCACGCTCCGCCGCTGCGCGGATAGCGCCTTGCGTACGCCTGCCTAGAACAACACAGAGATGACCAACCTGCACAGCTTCGACGTCCTGATCATCGGCAGCGGTCTGGCCGGCCTCACGGCTGCGTTGCACCTGGCCACCACCCATCGTGTGGCTGTGGTCACCAAGCGGCAGATCGAAGACGGCTCCAGCAACTGGGCCCAGGGCGGCATCGCTGCGGTGCTCGGTGAGGGCGACAGCGTCGCTTCCCACATCGAGGACACGCTTGTCGCAGGTGCGGGACTGTGCGACCTTGAGGCCACACGCTTCGCGGTGGAAAATGCGCCCGCCGCCATTGCCTGGCTGCGCGAGTTGGGCGTGCCCTTTTCCACCGAAAAAGGTGAATTGCACCTGACCCGGGAAGGCGGTCACAGCCACCGCCGCATCGTGCACGCCACTGACGCCACCGGTGCGGCGGTGCAAACCACGCTCATCGATCGCGTGCGCGACACACCGGGCATCACCCTGTTCGAACACCACATGCTGGTCGACCTCATCACCGACCGCAAGTTGCCGCACGCGGCGGGCAGCTCGCCGCGCTGCCATGGTGCCTACGTGCTGGATGAAGAGCGCGAAGAAGTGATCACCTTCAGCGCACAGCACACCATCCTGGCCACGGGCGGCGCGGGCAAGGTCTACCTCTACACCACCAACCCCGATACCGCCACTGGAGACGGTATCGCCGCTGCCTGGCGCGCGGGCTGCCGCGTGGGCAACATGGAATTCATCCAGTTCCACCCCACCTGCCTGTACCACCCGCACGCCAAGAGCTTCCTGATCACCGAGGCCGTGCGCGGTGAAGGCGGCCAGCTCAGGCTTCCGCCCCGGCTGGGCAGCCACCGGTTCATGCCCGATCACGACCCGCGTGCCGAACTGGCCCCGCGCGATGTGGTGGCCCGCGCGATTGACTTCGAGATGAAGAAGCACGGTCTGGACTGCGTGCACCTGGACATCTCGCACCAGA
>JAABRN010000179.1 GCA_011390855.1 Hydrogenophaga sp.
GGCTGGAACTCGCTGCCTGCTACCGCGTGTTCGCCATGCTCGGGTGGACCGAGATGATCTACAACCACATCACGCTGCGCCTGCCGGACAGCGTGGGGGCAACAAGCGCGGAGAAACAGTTCCTGATCAACCCATTTGGTCTGCATTACAGCGAGGTCAACGCGAGCAACCTCGTGAAGATCAACCTGAAGGGCGAGGTGCTTGACGGTTCACCGCACGCGGTGAATCCGGCAGGTTTCACCGTGCACGCCGCCATTCACGACGGCATTGAAGGCGCCCACTGCGTGATGCACACCCACACCACCGCCGGTGTGGCCGTGGCCTGTCTGAAGGACGGACTGCAGCAGACCAATTTCTACACCGCGCAACTGCACGGCATGGTGGCCTATCACGACTTCGAGGGCATCACCATCCATGCCGACGAGGGGCCTCGCGTGGTCCAGAGCATCGGGAACAAGCCGGCGGTCATTCTGCGCAACCACGGCCTGCTGGCCTGGGGTGGCACGCTGCCGCAGACGTTTGCCATCCTGTGGACGCTGCAGCGCGCCTGCGAGATCCAGCTCGCGACCTTCAGCATGGGCGGTGCGCAGGTGGCCATTCCCGTGCCCGAAGCCGTGGCCGAAAAATGCACGCGCGATGCGCTGCAGTTCAACCCGAACCACGGCGCGGGGCGCGACGTGTTCGATGCCCTGGTGCGCCAAGTGGATCGCATCGACACCAGCTACCGCAACTGAACTTCTTCACACCACAGAAAGCTCGCTCATGCCGGATAACGCACCAGCCCATTCCTTTCAACGCGTGACCATTGTGGGCGCCGGTGCCATTGGTGGCTGGCTCGGCGTGCACCTGGCACAGGCCGGTTGCAGTGTGAGCGCTCTGGCCCGTGGCGCGACGCTGGCGGCACTGCGCGAGCATGGTTTGCGCCTGCACCAGGGCGGTGAGGTTCGGCAGTCGGCCGTCAACGCTTCGGGCAGTGCCGCCGAACTGGGTGTGCAGGACCTTGTTGTCATTGCCGTGAAGGCGCCTTCGCTCGGTTCGGTCGCGGCCACGATCGCCCCGCTGATCGGTCCAGACACGGTGGTGCTCACTGCCATGAACGGTGTTCCCTGGTGGTTCTTTGATGGTTTTGGGGGTGCGCTGGCCGGTACACCGTTGCAGGCAGTCGACCCAGGTGCCAGCATCTCGCGCGCGATACCGGGCCGGCACGTGATCGGCGCTGTGGTGCACGCGAGCTGTTCGGTGGACGCACCCGGTGAGATTCGTCACCACTTCGGTAACGGGCTGATCCTGGGCGAGCCTTCCGGCCAGGCAAGCGAGCGTTTGGCGGCACTGGTGGCGCTGCTGCAGCGAAGCGGCATCGCCGCTACTGCCTCGCAACAGATCCAGAAAGACGTCTGGTACAAGCTCTGGGGCAACATGACGGTCAACCCGGTGAGCGCGCTCACTGGCGCCACCACCGACCGCATACTGGGTGACCCGCTGGTGCGCGACTTCATCAGCGCGGTGATGCGGGAGGCCAAGGCCATCGGCGAGCGCATCGGCATTCCCATCGATCAGCAACCCGAAGATCGCCATGCCGTCACCCTCAAGCTGGGCGCGTTCAAGACCTCCATGCTTCAGGACGTGCAGGCCCAGCGCCCCGTGGAGCTGGACGCTCTGGTGTCGGCGGTGCGCGAACTGGGGCAGCTCACGAGCGTGGCCACACCGTTTACCGACGCACTGCTGGGCCTTTCGCGACTGCAGGCGCAGACGCTGGGCTTGTACCCAGTGGAAGCTCCTGCCACCGCCCGGCAGGGTTAGTCCCCTTCCGGTGACCGGGCAGCGCTTCCAGAATCGCCACATGCCCGCCACCTGGACCTTCGACGCACCCGCCGGAGCGCAACTGTTTCCGGCAGCGGCGGTGACCGGACTGCTCGACGTGGCCAGCGCGCCGCTGAGCGCCGAACGCCTGCTTCGTGCCATCGAACCGATGGTGCCCGTGGAACACCTCTCCCTGGTGACCTTCCGGCACCACAAACCCGAACTGATCGAAGGCTTTTCCGCGCACACGCGCGATCGCAACGTGGTGGCCGAGTGTTTCGCCATCTACCGCCGCAGCTACTTCCGCAGCGACGCGGTCATGCGCCTGGCCGAGCAGGTAGCGCATCGACCGGCGCGCGAAGTGGCGGTGATGCACTGCCGGGCCGACGAACTGCCGGTGGCGGGCTGGCGGGATGACATCTACGTGCGCGAAAGCCTCACCGAACGCTTCACCCTGCTGCACGCCCCGGTGCCCGGCGCGGTGCAGGCCATCCACCTGTACCGGGACCATCGCCAGGGCCTGTTTAAGCGGCATGAAATCGAGCAACTGCTCGCTTTTGCGCCGCTGCTGCGTCAGGCACACCATGCCGCGCTGCAGGCTGGCGAAGCGGTGGCAGACCGGCATGCGCAGATTGCCCAGGCCTCGCGCCGGCTGCAGCGGCTGGCGCCTGCGTTGTCGCCACGCGAACGCGCGGTGTGCGCACGCATCGCCTGCTGCCTCAGCGCCGATGGCATCGCCGCCGATCTTGACGTGGCGCCTTCCACGGTGCTCACCTTGCGCAAGCGCGCCTACCTGAAGCTGGCCGATGCGGGCCTGCCGGCGCACCGCCTGGGTCTGGCGCGCCTGCTTGCCTGAAGACCCTGCGTGTCCCCCTCGGAGGGGACAGAGCACCGGTTGTCCCGGCCTAGCATGGGCCGCACAAGAACGAAGGAGACCCCGATGTGGCTGCGCAACTGTTGGTACGTGATTGCCTGGGACCATGAAATCCCTGCGGCCAACGACCCCAAGCTTTTCACCCGCACGGTGCTGGGCGAACCGGTGCTGGTTTACCGCACGGGTGATGGCGACATGGTGGCGCTGGAAGATCGCTGCTGCCACCGCCATGCGCCCTTGTCGGTGGGCCGGCGCGAAGGCGACTGCGTGCGCTGTGGTTACCACGGGCTGAAATTCGATCCGCAAGGCCACTGCGTGGAAGCGCCGGGCATCGAGATCGTGCCGGCCAAGGCCTGTGTGCACCGCTACCCGGTGGCGGTGCACAACCGCTGGGTGTTCGTGTGGATGGGCG
>JAABRN010000180.1 GCA_011390855.1 Hydrogenophaga sp.
GGATGGGCGACCCCGCCCGGGCAGACAAAGCCCTGCTGCCCGACAACTTCAGCTGTGACCACCCCGACTGGAAGAACAGACCCGGCTACCTGCACTACGACACCCCCTATCTGCTCATTTGTGACAACCTGCTGGACTTCTCCCATCTGAGCTACGTGCACGAAAAGTCGCTGGGGGGCTCCACGCGCATTGCGCAGTCGCGTCCCGTGATCGCGCCTGTGCCCGGCGCCACCGCGGACTGGCCGCAGATGGGCATCAAGGTCTCGCGCCACGTGAACGACGTGCCTGCGCCGCCGTTCTACCAGCGCTTCCGGCCATTCGACACCAACCTCGACCGCTGGTTCGTCTACGAATTCCTGCTGCCCGGCACGCTGCTGATGCACTCGGGTGGGCGACCCACCGGCGCGGCGCCCGATGCCCCCGGCCCGTCGGTGCGCCTGCACAGCTGCCAGACGCTCACACCCGAAACCACCCACACCACGCACTACTTTTTCCAGCAATCGCACCCGGTGGGCGAAGGTGACGACACCGTCACCGAGAGCATCTACAACAGCCTGATCGGCGCCTTCAACGAAGACCGCGACATGATCACCGCGCAGCACCGCAACATCCTGCTCAACCCTGAGCGGCCCATGATGCCGCTGGCCATGGACGCCGCGCTCATCCAGTTTCGCCGGCTGCTGGAGGCGCGCGTACACGCCGAACACAGCGCGGCCATCGCTTCACCCCCACCCGCCCTGACGACCTGACCACAATGGAGACACAACGATGAAATTGCCCACCTCCCGACTCGCCCCCTTGACCGCTGTCCT
>JAABRN010000181.1 GCA_011390855.1 Hydrogenophaga sp.
ACTGGGGCATTCGCCGACTGGGAGCCGTCGCCGAACAGGCCGCGCTGGTGGGACTGGAACTGAAATCGCGCCATGCCATGCCCGCCAACAATCTGCTGCTGGTCTGGTCGCGGCCAGACTGATGGAATTCGCGGCATTGCCGATGGCATCGCCTGCGTAACGAGCGGGAACCAATGAACAGGCTGAAACATCCACCGCTGACGTGCCTCCCGGCACAGACAAAGCCATTGAATGAACGGAAAACCGCATGCTCAAGACCCTGAAGGACCTGTTTGACAACCTGAACACCTCGCTCAACGGCAATACACCCTCTTCGCCGGCCGAAGAGACGCACACACTCCAGCTCGCCACGGCGGTGCTTCTGGTCGAAGTGATGCGGGGCGAGCCCGCCATTGGCGAGGCCGAGCGTGACACGATCATCCAGGCCCTTCGGCGTAAATTCACCCTTGAAGACGACGAGATCGAACGTCTGCTTGAGCTCGCTCACGAGACGGCGCGCACCGCCTACGACTACCAGCGCTTCACCCGAAGCCTGAACGACCGGTTCACCCAGGAGCAGAAGATTGCCGTGGTGGAAGCCATGTGGGAAGTGGCGTACGCGGACCACGAGCTGGATGCCAACGAGCAACACGTGATCAGCAAGGTGGCGGGGCTGCTGCACGTCACCCATGGCGAATACATTGCCTCCAAACTGCACGCACAGGCGACCATGCAGGACAGGCGCGCATCGAACCCAAACAAGTGAAAGCGATCTGGCGATAGCGAACATCTCGCTACATTTCTTTTCGCTTGCGGCAGGCCCGGTTTACGCGAGCGATACATGCAAGGCGCAAGATGAAGTCTCACCAAACCAAGGAGTGACCTCATGAAATCCCGAAACTTTGTTGCCTTCGCCGTCGCGGCCGTCACGCTGGGTATCAGCAGCGCGGCTTTCGCACAAGGTCCCATGCAGCGCGTGATCCGCGGAGAAGCGGCTGCCCTTCAACATGTCGAAGAACGCAGAGGGGACCGGCACGACGCTGGCAAAGACCGCCGGGATGATCGCAAGGACCATCGCGCCGACCGCCGTGACGACCGCAAGGACCATCGCGCCGATCGCCGTGAAGATCGCCGTGATGATCGACGCGACCACCGCGCCGATCGCAGGGAAGATCGCCGAGACCATCGCGCTGACCGCCGGGATGACCGCCGCTACCATGCTCCAGCGCCTGTCGTGAATCACTACTATTACCATGCACGTGGCCCCGAGTTCAAGCGCGGCCGCTACATTCCACGCGAATACCGCAACCGCCAGTATGTGGTGGTGAACCACCACCACCACCGCCTCACGGCGCCGCCGCGCGGACACCACTGGGTGCAAGTAGGCGGTGACTATGTGTTGATTGCCGTGGCCACTGGCCTGATCGCGCACATCATCCTGAACAACTGATCTGCCGTGCAGGCCGTTTCATCAGGGGTTCGGCATGCCCAGAGAGAGGCGTGCCGTGCCAACCGGTGTGCGGCCTGGAATGAGGACCTTCCGTCCCTCTTTTTCATCTCCAAAGCGCTTGCTCTCATGAAGATCCGAACATTCATCCTGCCTTTCATCGCATCGGTCGCACTCACGCTGGTCGCTTGCTCCAAAGACGAGGCCATCGGCGCATCGGCGGGCTCAGGTGACACCGCGCCCATTTCGCTCGACCAGGCACCTGATGCGCTGGCCGCCGAAGCCCGGGGCTTCACCGTCGGCGCACTCATGAGTGCCCAGCCGGTGTATGTGATGTTCGATCCCCAGTGCCCGCACTGCGCCCGCTTGTGGGAGTCTTCCCAGCCCCTGCTGGGCAAGGCCAGGTTCATCTGGGTGCCGGTGGCCCTGCTCAATGCCAAAAGCGCTCCGCAAGGCGCTGCGTTGCTCGCGGCATCGGATCCGAAAGCCGCCATGGCCGAGCACGAAACACTGCTGCTGTCGAACCAGGGCGGTATTTCCGCTTCTTCGCAAATACCCGATGAGGTGAAGGACAGCATCCAGCGCAACACCGGGCTGTTCAATCGCCTGGGCGCCGAGTCGGTCCCTTTCATCGTGGCCCGCAACCTGCGCACCGGACAGGTGGTCACACAAAGTGGCGCGATGCCCACAGAGGCACTCGCTGAATTGATCGGCGTGGGCCAATAGGCCCGGGCTGGCTTATCATCCGCCGGTCGGCACACAGCGTGCCATTCAGGAGGCCTCATGGGCAAAGAACAGCGCAACGAAAAGATGTCGAAAAAACCGAAAAAGGATACTTCGGCACCCAAGGGCCCGGTCAGCTCCGACCGCCCCACCCCACCCATGACGGCCGTGATGCCGCGTGGCAAGGAGAAGAACAAATGAGCCCGCTCGCATGAAAGCCACCTGGAACGGCGCCGTGATCGCCGAAAGTGACGACACCGTGCTGGTGGAGGGCAACCACTACTTTCCCGACAGCGCACTCAACCGCGAATTCGTCACCTTCAGCAACCACCGCACCAGTTGCCCGTGGAAAGGCCAGGCCAGCTACTACTCGCTGCTGGTCAATGGCGAATTGAACACCGACGCCGTCTGGTATTACCCCGAACCCAAAGCTGAAGCCGAGAACATCCGCGGCAGGGTGGCGTTCTGGAAAGGCGTCAAGGTTCACGCCTGAAGCTGGGCGCCTGCTCTGGGGTGCAATGCCCCTTGGGTACGCTGGGCAACTGATGCTGCAGACGGGCTGCTGGCGTAAGCTGGTCTGCCCCATAACACCTCAGGAGACCCGCATGCCCATCGATTCATCCACATTGCGAATCGGCACTGCGTCGCTTGCCGTACTTGTGCTGGCGGGCTGCGCCCACAAAGCGTATGACCACTCAGCCATGCATGCCCGCCACCATGGCTCCATGCACGCCCGGCACCACGGAGCGATGGCTGCCAATGCCGCACCGACCGAACCGGTGAAGTTGTCTGCCAGCACCCCCACACTTTCTTCGGGCTACAAGAAAGTCGCTGCGCCCGAAACCGCCAGGCTGTACTTCGTGAACCTGCGCAATGGCATGACCGTGAACAGTCCGGTGAAGGTGATCTTCGGCCTCAGCGGAATGGGCGTGGCGCCCGCCGGCATGGAAAAGGAAGGCACAGGGCACCATCACTTGCTGGTGAATGTGAACGAAGTGGACGCCAACGCACCCCTGCCAGCCAACGACCAGTTCCGTCACTTCGGCGCAGGCCAGACCGAAACCAGCGTGGAATTGAAACCGGGCCAACACACCTTGCAGCTGTTGCTGGGCGACCAGAACCACATTCCCCACCACCCACCGGTGCTGAGCGACCGCATCACCATCACGGTGAGGTAGGGCCTGGTCGCTTTCAGGCGGCGTCGCGCCCCAGTTTCTGCATCGCCCTGGTCCACTTGGCCACACCTTTTTCTCCCAGCGTGTCGACCCCGCCCACGAGGGTTTCGTTCACTGGCGCGAAGCCCACCATCCCCAGGATGTTGCGCTCCAGCGCCTTGACGCTGTGGGCGCGATAGAACCAGCGGTACACCAGCGCGGGCATGCCCATGGTCACGACGACGCGCGCAGAACGGCCGCTGAGCGCTTTGGGACCGAAGGGGCTCGCACCCTCCGGCCCCACGGCGAAGCCCGGGCGCGCGACCTGCTCCAGAAAACCCTTCAGCAACGCTGGCATGTCGCCCATCCAGAGCGGGAAAAAGAGCACCATGTGCTGCGCCCAGACGATGTCCCCCTGCGCACCCTGAAGTGTGGGCGGCACCGGTTCGTGTTGCCATGCGTGCTGGCTTCTGAGCAAAGGGAAGTCGAGCTTGCCCACCGCCAACCGGCGCACGGCGTGGCCTGAATCCACGGCACCCTTGGCGTAGGCATCGGCGAACACATGGTTGAGGCGCTGCTCATCGGTGTCCGGATGACCCTCAA
>JAABRN010000182.1 GCA_011390855.1 Hydrogenophaga sp.
GGTCACTTCGGGCAGCTCGGCACTCAGGTGGCCCAGGATATCCTGCGCGTCAGCCGCGTAGTGATCGGTGATGTAGAGCAAGGCCAGCGAGGGCGCGTCGGCATGGTGGGGCAAGGCCATTTGCGCCCGCAACTGGGCCAGCACCAGCGCGGCGGCCATGCGCCATTGCGGGTGGGTGGCATGGGCGTAAGGAAAGAGTTTCATCTGGACAATACAAGACCTGCAGCGCAGGGGAACGCAAGAACGAACAAAGGCAATGCCTTCAACGGCGGCGGGAAGGTGCTGCGGCCTTCTTGCCGGGCACCTTTTTGACTGCGGCTTTTTTTGCAGCTGGTTTGGCTGTCGTTTTTTGGACGGCAGCCTTGGTGGCTGGCTTTCCGGCGGACGCCTTGGAATGGGAGGGTGGAGCGGGAGCAGCCTGAAAGCCAGGGAAAAATGCGGTGGGCAATTGCCAGTCGCCTGCGGCCATGGGCTGGGTGACGGCAGGCTTTCGCGCCTGGGCGGGTGCGGGTGCCTTGCTGGCTGGCGCCTTCCGCGTCGGAGCCTTGCGAGCGCTGGAGACCGCGCGAGCCGCCGCCTTGCCCATTCCGGTAGCAGCACCCACGTTGCGGGCGACGCGCGAGGTGACGGCCCGGGTGGCCTTGCCGGCCATGCCGGTGGTGGTCTTCACCGCTTGCTCGGTGAGGCCGCTGGCGACCTTGCGGGTGGTGTCGAGCGTGGTCTGTTTGGCCACATCTTTCATGGCGTTGGTGGCGATGTTCTGGAACTGCTGAGACAAGGCACCCCACCATTGCACGGGATCAATGGTGCCGCCTGCTGGCGTACCGGGTTCTGTGGCCTTGCTCGCTTGTGGCCGCTTTGCCGTCTTGCGTGTCACGGGCGGCGGCGGCTCCTCAGCTTCTTCCTCGTCTTCATACGCCTCATCCGCTTCGTCGTCTTCGTCGTTTTCGTCTTCGGGTTGGGGCGGCGGCGTGGGCATGCCGTAGGTGCGCTCGGGAATTTCAAGACCGGCAAACTGCGTCGTGGCAGGCGCGGGTGCCGGCGGCGTGCCCGTGAAACCAGCCATGCTGTCGACCGCCTTGATCTTGAGCGCATTCGCCACGTCGCCCAGGCTGAAGTTCATGCTCTTCAAGGTGGCCAGCGTCATTTTCTGGACTTCGAGCGCCTGAATGGTGGCGCCCAGCGCCTTGGCGTTCTGGTCCAGCCAGAAATGCACGGCCTTGAGTTCTTCAATGCGTTTTTCCAGGTCTTCCACGTTGAAGGTGGGCGCTACCCAGTTGCCCAGATTGGGCAGTTGCGGCATGCTTTTTTCCAGCCCCTGGGCCACGCCGCCAGCTGCCTGGCCGGCCAGGTTTTGCAGGAATTCGAAACCGGGCACAAATTTGCCGAATCCGCTGGCGTCGCTCATGGGCGTCTCCTGGTGTTGTTCATTCGTCCACACCGTAGCGGGGCGCACGGCGCTCCCTCAAGGATGCCACACCTTCGCGCACATCGGGACCGGCAAAACCCATGAACTCCAGTGCCAGCGAGGTGTCGAACGCCGGGCCGGCCTGGCGCAACCAGTTGTTGAGCGAGTACTTGGTCCAGCGAATGGCGGTCTGGCTGCCACTGGCAAGCCGGTCGGCCACCTCATAGGCCTTGTCGATCAGCTGGTCGTCTTCCACCGCCAGTGACACCAGACCGATGCGCTCGGCCTCCTCGCCACTGATGGGGTCGCACAGCATGAGGTAATACTTGGCCTTGGCCATGCCGCACAGCAGAGGCCAGACGATGGCAGCGTGGTCGCCCGCCGCCACGCCCAGGCGGGTGTGACCGTCCACGATCTTGGCGCTTCTTGCTGCGATGGAAATGTCGGCCAGCAAGCCAGCCACCAACCCTGCACCCACGGCCGGGCCGTGCATGGCACTCACAATGGGTTTGTCGCAATTGATCACGTTGTAGACCAGGTCGCGGGCTTCCTTCCATACCCTCGTGCGCACCTCGAAGTCGGTGGCCATGTCCTGCACCAGCGCCAGATCGCCTCCCCCTGAAAAACCCATGCCGCTGCCACGCAGCACCGCACAGCGCACGCTGTCATCGCGTCCCACGTCGCGCCAGATTTCGCTCAGTTCCCAGTGACCTTCGTGGCCGGCGGTGGGCAGCTTGCCATTGCCGCCGGGGCCGTCGGCCCGCATCTGTATGTCGAGCACGCTGGGGATGCCGGCCACGCTGGGGCCACGCCGGGTGATGGCGAGGGTCTGGTAGCGGCTGTAGTCAATCGGGGTCATGCCTGTCTCCTGTGGATTTGAACTTCGATTCCATTGTGCTTGACCTGAGTCAAGGCCTCCTCGCACGGGTGCCATCAGTATGGGAAGCCTACAGGAGACACCATGAGCACCCCCATTTCAGACACCTTCAGCACCCAGTTGACACAGATGCGGCGCGAACTTCTGGACAGGCTGCGCGCCCAGCGTGGCGGCGCCCGCGGCCGGGCCGAGGCCGCCGCCGACGCACGCGAGATGGCCAGCGATGACTGGGCCAAGGCCGACGAGGAGTTCGACCTGAGCGTGGCCCTGGAAGAGCGAGAAGCGGCCGAACTGCTGGCCATCGACAACGCCCTCAAGCGGATTGCCGACGGCACCTATGGTTTGTGCCTTCAGTGCGGCGTATCCATTCCCACGGCACGCCTGCATGCGCAACCTACCGCCGAGCGTTGCGTGGATTGCCAGGCAAAAGCCGAACTGGTCGCTTGACCCCCACGCTCCGCCGCTGACGCGGGTCGCTGCCCCCCCGAGGGGCTGACCTTGCTTGGGGCGGCCCTGCGCAAAGTCTTTACCCCCCACGCTCCGCCGCTGACGCGGGTCGCTGCCCCCCCGAGGGGCTGACCTTGCTTGGGGCGGCCCTGCGCTGCGGTCTGTTGTTGGGTATGCTCCCTCGCATGAACGCAGAAGCCCCCATTCGCACACACAGCCTGTTCCACTTTGCCTTCAACGTCACCGACCTGGACGAGGCGCGCCGCTTCTACGGTGGCGTGCTGGGCTGCCAGGAAGGCAGAAGCACCGACACCTGGGTTGACTTCAACTTTTTCAGCCACCAGATTTCATTGCACATCGGTGAGCCGCTGAAGACCACCCGCACCGGCCACGTGGGCGAGCATCTGGTGCCCATGCCTCATTTCGGTCTGGTGCTGCTTTTGCCGCAGTGGAAGGCGCTGGCCGAACGGCTGAAAACCGCCGGTACCGAGTTCGTGCTGCCACCGCAAGTGCGTTTTGAGGGCCAGCCGGGGGAGCAGTGGACGATGTTCTTCTGCGACCCTTTTGGCAACCCGATCGAGGTCAAGGGGTTCGCGTCACTGGATCAGGTTTACGCAAGTTAGCAACCAACCCCCCGCCGCGCTACGCGCGACCCCCCTTGGAAGGGGGGCGGCACTGGCGGCCCGGCAAAGCCGGTTCCGCGGTGCCCCTTGACTGGGCGACTTCAAGCGTAAAGCCTCGCGGTAGCGGAGCGTGGCGCTTTCTAAACTTCCAATGGTGCGATCTTCTGGTCGATCGCGCCAAAAATGCTCTGGCCATCCTTGCCCTTCATCTCGATGCGGATGGTGTCGCCGTACTTCATGAAGGCGGTTGACGGCTGACCGTCGAGGATGGTCTCGATCGCGCGCTTCTCGGCGATGCAGCTGTAGCCCTTGGGCCATTCCTTGCGGCCATCCACTTCCACGCCCTTGTTGCTCACGGTGCCACTGCCCACAATGGAGCCGGCACGCACCTTGCGCGTTTTGCCAATGTGCGCGATGAGCTGGCCAAAATGGAAGGTCATTTCCGGGCCAGCCTCACACATGCCGACCTTGCGGCCGTTCCAGGTGCTTTGCAACGTAAGGTGCACACGGCCACCCTGCCAGGCGTCGCCCAGCT
>JAABRN010000183.1 GCA_011390855.1 Hydrogenophaga sp.
ACTGAGCTTGCCTGCCGGGTGCAGCCAGAACTTCTTCATGGCAGGAAAAAGGTCAAAGATCCATTCCAGCCGTTTGGTGTCGATATCGTTCAGGTTGCGCGCGGCGCGCGCCGCCAGCAGCATGTTTTCGCGTACCGACAGGTCCGAGAAGATACCCATGCTTTCTGGCACATACGCCACGCCCGACTGTGCGATGTCCGGCGTGGGTTGTTGCGTGATGTCCTGCCCGTCCAGCGTGACGCTGCCCTGGCTGGCGTGCCACAAGCCCATGATGGTGCGCAGCGTGGTGGTCTTGCCGGCACCGTTGCGGCCGAGCAGCAGGGTGAGCTGGTTGGCCGGGACCACCAGGTTCACACCGTGGAGGATGTGGTACGCGCCAATATGCGTATGCACGTCTTTGAGCGTCAACAGATTGCTCATGCCGTCGCCTCCTCTTCAGGGTTGATGCCGAGGTAAGCCTGCTGCACCACCGGCGATGCGATCACCGCAGCCGGTTCGCCGTCGGCCACAAGTTCGCCGTTGTGCAGCACGATGATGCGGTCCGACAGTTCGCGCACCACGTCCATCTTGTGTTCCACCAGCAGGATGGTCTTGGTCTTGTCGGCCTTGAGGCTGCGGATCAGGTTCAGGATCACCGGCGCTTCGTCCACGCTCATGCCGGCCGTGGGTTCGTCGAACATGAACACCTGCGGCTCCAGCGCCATGAGAATGCCAACCTCCAGCTTGCGCTGATCGCCATGCGGCAGGCTGGAAGCCAGTGCATCACATCGATCCGTCAGCGCCACCGCCTCCAGCACCTCGTCGGCCTTGTCGGTGAGGTCGCGCCGGTCGCTCCAGATGCGCCACAGATTCAAGCCTGCACCCGCCTTGGCCTGCACTGCCAGCCGCACGTTTTCCCGCACTGTGAGGTTGGGAAACAGGTTGGTCAGCTGGAAAGCGCGCCCCAGACCGGCCTGCGCGCGTGCCGGTGCGCCCAGGGAAGAGATGTCCCTGCCGCCCAGCACCACTCTGCCGGCATGGGCCTTGATCTGCCCGGAGATCAGATTGAAATAAGTGGTCTTGCCCGCGCCGTTGGGGCCCACGATGGCGGTGAGCGTGCCGGGCTCAAAAGCACAGGTCACGCTGTTGACCGCCACATGGCCGCCGAAGCGCACGGTCAGGTCCTGGGTGGATAGCAAGCTCATGGTCTCCTTGGGATGGTGGTTTGGCTCGGCCTCTCAGGGGCAGGTGCCGATCACGTAGTGGTTGGTGCCGGTCAACTTCAGGGTACGGGTGGTGAAGATGTTCCACAGGCCCATGTTCTGGTTCGAACCGTTGGCATAGGTATAGCCACCCGCCACATAGGCACGCCCCGCCGTCGAGTGGGCGTAGTTGCTGGCCGTGAAACAAGTGGCGGGCGGTGGTGCACTGCCGGTGGTGGTGCCGCTGGCGGCCGCAGACGCTGCACCCTCCACACCCGCTTCATTGGCCGCGCGCACCGTCCAGCTGTAAGTGGTGGCAGCGGCCAGACCGGTGTCGATGAAGCTGGTGCCTGCCACCGGCAGCGCATTGGTCTTGTTGGCGTTGCGGTAGACGTTGTAGCTGTCGGCACCGCTCACTGCGTTCCAGGTCACCGTCATGGTGGTGTTGGTGGGGTTCGACGTGGTCACGCCAGCGGGTGCCGGCAAGGCCGGTGAGCCACCGCCGCCTCCGGAACCTGTACCTGAAGACACGCGGTCCACCATGGCCTTGATGGCGGCCATCTGCGTGCCTGCCTTCTGCGCGAAGTTGCCGCCGTACCAGCCAATCCAGTCCCAGCAGGCGTTGGGGTTGGCCAGTGAGCCGCTGGCGGCTGTGCTGCGGCTGGTGTTGTCGGTCTTGGTCTGAGGGAACAGCACGATGATGCTGTTGGTGTCGGCCCAGCGGCTGTAGCCGGTGTTCTTCACGAACCTGTCGCCGATCTTGTCTGTGCTCTGCTGGCAACCATGAAGTGCCACGTGCACCTTGCACTGGCTGCCGCTGGCGCAGTTCGCCGGCACGTACGCCCAGCCGGTCGAAGCCATGCCCGGGTTGGTGGTGAACTGGGTCTGGTTGAATTCGATGTAGTTGCCCGCTGCTGGCGTGTTGTTGCGCGGGTTCAGGTTGCCGTAGAACTTCTGCAGCACGGCTCTGGCGCCGTCATAGCTGCAGTTGCTGATGTAGGGCGATGCGGCGCTGCCGCAGCCGTTGTTGCCCGTGCTGTCAAAGTCGGTAGGAAATGTGTGGGCTGCACCACTGCGCACCACATGCTCCATGTTGGCTGCGCTCACCCCGTTGTTGGTGTACTGCGTCTTGAGCGCGGTGGTGGGGTTTTGCCCCACGGTGTAGTCGCTGGTGCCGATGAACAGGTACACCTTCTGGCTCGCGATGTTTGTCTTGTTGTCTATGTCGCCGCTGGCGCTCCAGGTGTTGATGCGGTTCTGCATGTTGGACAACGCCGTGCTGGAAATGCTGGCGTTGTACATGCACGAGGTGTAGTTGCTCAGGCCCGCACACATGTACGGCCCGGCGGCAAAAACGCCCACGCCCTTGAAAAGGGAGGAATACGCAATGCCCAGCTGGTTGGCCATGAAGCCACCAGAAGACAGACCCGATACCGTGGTCTGGCTGGTGTCCACGTTGTAGGCGGGCAGGTTGATGGCGGCGAATGCCGTGCTGGCGGACAACGCAGAGAGCGTGGCGAAAGCGGCAAGCGAACAAAGCGGCTGGAAGCTCATGGGTTTGTCTCCTGGGGTGTTTTCGGACGAAACATCTCCGGCCCCTGTGTTTCCAGGGGTTCCTTGGCGAGCAGAAAACGAGCTGGTCGGAGCGCAATGCACCCAACCAGGAACACGGCGGAACCGGCTCTGCCGGGCCGCTCGTGTTGTCCCCCTCCCAGGGGGAAGCCGCGTCAGCGGCGCAGGGGGTGCTTACCGTTTATTCCGGATCGGAACATCCATGTCTTCAGGCTTGATTTCCCGCACCAGCTCCGGCACGCCCCAGGCAAACGCAGGGTCGACCTTGATCTTGAAGTGGTACATGCTCTGCATGGCCTGGTGATCTTCCTTGCGGAAGGTCATGGTGCCCTTGGGTGTCTCGAAGCTCATGCCTTCCATGGTCTGGATGAGCTTGTTGGTGTTGGTGTCGCCGCTGGTTTTCTTCAGTGCCGTGACCACCGCCATGGCGGCAGAGAAACCACCCGCGGTGAAGAAATCAGGTGGTGATTTGAACTGCTTGTAGTGCTCGGCCACCATGGCATCGTTGACCGGGTTCTTCGGCAGGCCGAAGTAGTAGTAGCTGGCGCCTTCCATGCCCGGGAATTGCTTGTAGGCAGTCATGGCGGGCAGGATGTTGCCGCCAGTGGCGATCTCGATGTTGTAGCGCTTGAGATCCAGATCCGCGATCTTGAACGGGTTGCCCGCACCTGCCCAGATGATGAAGATCACTTTGCGGCCAGGCTGGTCCTTGAGCTTGTCGATCAGGCGCTGTGCACCGGCGGTGAAGTCGGTGGTGTTGGTGGGCAGGTATTCCTCGTGCACCAGCTTTGCGTTCTTGATCGCATCCTTGAACGCCTTCACGCCGTCGCGGCCAAACGCGTAGTCTTGCGCCAGGGTGGCAATGGTGGTTCCGGGCTTGTCCAGTGCCACGGCGTTGGAAATGGCGTCCTGGGAGCTGTTGCGGCCGGTGCGGAAGATGTACTTGTTCCACTTGTCGCCAGTGATGGAGTCGGCAACGGCCGGCTCCACCAGCAGGATCTTCTTGTATTCCTCGGCCACTGGCAGCATGGCCAGCGCCACACCAGAGCCCGTCGGGCCAATCGCGATGTCGGCCTTGTCGTCGGCATAGGCGGCGGCCAGCTGGGCTTTGCC
>JAABRN010000184.1 GCA_011390855.1 Hydrogenophaga sp.
CGTTTGGTGAGGTGGTGGGCCGAGAGCAGCAGGTCGCTCATGGTTTGTCTCCGGCTCTTCCGAAGAGGCGTTCACCCAGACCCAGCAAACCCCTGGGCGCCACCAGCACCACCAGCACGATGAAGCCACCCATCAACAACTGCCAGTGTTTGGTGAGGTCTTTAAAGAAGTGCATCACGTACTCGAACGCGAAGGCGCCCACGATGGCGCCGGCAAAGTTGCCCATGCCGCCCAGGATGACCATCATGATCGCGTGGGCGCTCATGTGAAAGCCCATGAGTTCGGGGTTGACATAGCCGGTTTGCGCCGCCCACAGGAACCCCGCCACGCCCGCCAGCGTGCCGGCCAGCGTGAAGGCGGCGAGCTTGTAGCCGAAGGTGCCGTAGCCCACGGCACGCATGCGGTGTTCGTTCACACGAATGCCCGCCAGCACACGGCCAAAGGGCGAAAACAGCAGGCGCCTCAGGAACAGGTAAACCAGCACCAGCACCAGCAGCGTGAAGTAGAAGAAGGTGGTCTTGTTTTCCAGGTCGACCACCTGCCAGCCAAAGATGGAGGCATCGGGCCGGAAGTACACGTAAATGCCGTCCGACCCGCCCAGTGCCCGGTTGTCGAAGAACAGGAAGAACACCATCTGCGCGAACGCCATGGTCACCATGATGAAGTAGATGCCGTGGGTGCGCACCACGAAGAAGCCAATGATCAGCGCCGCCAGACCCGCGCCCAGCGCAGACGCGGGCAATGCCCACCAGAGGCTGATGGGCGTGTCTGCCGGTGTGAGAAAGGCGAGGGCATAACCAGCGAGCCCGAAGTAGGCCGCATGCCCCAGCGAAACCAGGCCGGTGACGCCTTGCAGGAGGTCCAGGCTCATGGCAAAGATCGCTAGGATCATCATTTGCGAGAGCATCTGGAGGTAGAAGTCGGAACCGGTGAGCGGCACGAACGGGAACACGGCCAGTGCCACGGCGCCGAGCGCCAGCAGCACCTGCACACCCTGGGGCAGTTTTTCGAGTTGGGCTTTGGGGGAACTCATCTTGACCCTATTGCTTGAACAGGCCTTCAGGCTTGTACAGAAGAACCATCGCCATCAGCATGTACACGGCCATGCCCGCGATCTGAGGCACGAGCACCTTGCCGAAGGTGTCCACCAGCCCCACCAGCAGGGCCGCCACCAAGGCCCCGCGCACCGAGCCGATGCCGCCGATCACCACCACCACGAAACACATGATCAGCACCGAACTGCCCATACCGGGGTAGACGCTGGCAATGGGCGAGGCGATCATGCCGGCAATGGCTGCCAGGGCCACGCCGAGTGCGAACACCACGCCGTGGATGAGCCGGATGTTGATGCCCAGTGCTTCGGTCATTTCGCGGTTGAAGGCGCCTGCGCGGATCTTCATGCCCAGGCGTGTTTTGGAGATCAGCAAGTACAGGCCCAGCGCGAGCGCGATGCAGACGCCCGACATGACCAGGCGGTAGATGGGATAGGAGAGGTTTTCGGTGAGCGGAATTGACCAGTTCAGCATCTCCGGCACCTGAACAGCGTGCACGTCGTCGCCCCAGAAGATGGAGCGCATCTCTTCAAAGATGTAGATCAGGCCGAAGGTGAGCAGCACCTGATCCAGGTGGTCGCGGTGATAGAAATGCCGGAACAGCAGCCATTCCAGCAGCCAGCCCAGCGCGACCGCGATCAGGGTGCCCACGATGATTGCCAGCACAAGGCTGCCGAGTTGCGAGGCCAGGAACCAGGCCAGATAGGCCCCCAGCATATAGAAACTGCCGTGCGCCAGATTGACCACGCCCATGATGCCGAAGATAAGGGTCAGGCCCGCGGCGAGCATGAACAGCAACAGGCCATATTGCAGGCTGTTGAGCAGCTGAATCAGGAAATTGGCGAAATCCATGGGGAGGGGAAGTTGGACAGATGCTGGACACGCGTGCAAAAAACAGACCAGCGCCGCTCAAGCGCTGGTCTGCGGCAGTCTGTGGCAGACGCCCGCTTCGCGTCGGTACACGCGAAACGCAGGGCGCTGGGTCAGGCCATGCGGCAGCCGGTGGCTGGGTCGGCCACTGCCTTCTGTGCGATGCCGATCACCTTGTTCTCTTTGTTCACGACCTGACGCAGGTACATGTCCTGGATCGGGTTGTGCGCCGGGCTCATGGTCCATTTGCCGCGAGGGCTGTCGATTTCAGCGCCGCGCATGGAGGCATAAAGGGCCTGCTTGTTGTTGAAGTCGCCGCGTACCGCATTGGCGCCTTTGATGAGCAACAGGCCCGTGTCGTAGCCTTGAACGGCATACACGTCAGGTTGTGCTCGGAAGGTCTTGGCGTAGTCGAGGCGGAATTGCTTGTTTCGGGGCGTGTCCAGCGAATCGCTGTAGTGCATGGTGGTCAGTACGCCATCGGCCGCCGGACCAGCGGCTTCCAGCACACCTTCGGTCAGGAAGCCCGAACCGTAGAGCTGAATGTTTTTGTTCAGACCGGCCGCGGCGTAGTCGCGAAGGAACTTCGCTGCACCGCCTCCAGCGAAGAAGCAGGCCACTGCGTCCGGGTTGAGCGAAGCAATTTCGGTCAGGAGCGCCTGGAATTCCACGTTCGGGAAGGGCAGGCCAAGCTTCTTGACAATGGTGCCACCGGCTTCGGTGTAGCTTTTCTCAAAGCCCTCGAACGCTTCATCGCCGGCCGCATAGTTCCAGGTGATCCAGACTGCTTTCTTGTGGCCGCGCTCCACCATGGCTTTGCCCAATGCCAGCGTGGGCTGGGAGTTGGAGAAGGAGGTGCGGAAGACATTGGGTGCGCACTGAGCGCGGGTGGCCATATGCACGCCTGCGTTGGGAATCAGGTTGAGCACGCCGCTTTCGCGGGCGACCCTGTGGATGCCCATCTGCACACCGGAATGCACGGTGCCGACGAGCACGTCGACCTTGTCGCGCTGGACCAGGCGTGTGGCGTTCTCAACCCCTTTGGCTGGATTCGACTCGTCGTCCACTTTGAAGAACTCGATTTCGCGCCCGCCGAGCTTGCCACCTTGCTCGTTGAGAGCCATGCGGAAGCCGTTTTCGATGGCCACGCCGAGTTGTGCAAAGGTGCCCGTGTAGGGCAGCATGAAGCCCACGCGAACCTTGTCGGACTGGGCGCGCACGATCTGGGGCAGCAGCAATCCAGTGGATGCAGCACCAATCATGGCGGCGCTGCGGGTGAGAACAATTCGGCGGGTGGTCATGGAAATCTCCTGTGGGTGGTTGGCCGGGATGCGTTTCACTTTAGATGGGTGGTTTCGGATTGGCGATCCAGAATTACCCGTACTTCAAATCTGAATTGTTGAGGCATAAACTTAAATCACACCCGTTGCAACTGTGAGTGCCGTGGGAGATATGTGCGTTTCCCGTGGACTTTGAAGACCGGTCCGACGCCAGATTTGGGGCTTTCAGCGTAGAAATATGCTCTATATTGCAGTTCACGATTCCTGCTTCGGTGCTTCATGCACCGGGTCGAACACGGCGGTTCTTACTGACGCGCAGCGCACCGAATGAACGGGTTTTCATAGCGAAGTCGGAACAAAACATCCCACAGGTGGGCTCAAAATCACACGGTGCAGAAAAATTTGCGCATTTTGGATCTCGCAGTGCTGTGCAATATAGTGCATATTTCAAAGCCACGACCCCGGGGAAACCCTTTGATTTCTGCTGGTCGAGTTGGAGATATGCTCAGCGCTCGATTGGCAAGAGGTTGGTGCGATTCAGCTGCACATGCATTTTTGGGAACGGATGGGTGCGACACTTCAGGCATGAACAAGCCCTCCATTTCCAAAGGTGTGCAACCCCGGACGTCTGCAGATTCCGCGTCCG
>JAABRN010000185.1 GCA_011390855.1 Hydrogenophaga sp.
TGCTCTTCCGATCTTCGGTGCCGCAGTGGGGTTCGGTCAGGCACATGGTGCCGGTCCATTCGCCGCTGGTCATTTTGTTAAGGTAGGTGGCTTTTTGCTCGGGCGTGCCGTTGCGGTTGATCTGGTTCACGCACAAGTTGCTGTGCGCGCCGTAGCTCAAGCCCACCGACGCGCTGGCCCGGCTGATCTCTTCCATGGCCACCATATGGGCCAGGTAGCCCATGCCGGCGCCGCCGTCTGCTTCCGGTACGGTGATGCCCAGCACACCCAGCTCACCCATCTTGCGCCAGCAGTCCATGGGGAACTGGTCGCTCTGGTCGATTTCGGCCGCCCGTGGCGCGATTTCAGCCTGAGCAAAGTCGCGTACCGCGTCGCGCAAGGCGTCGATGTCTTCACCGAGCTGGAAGTTGAGGCCGGGCAGATTGGTCATGAAAAAGTCTCCTGTTAAGAATGTGTGAGCGTTCAGCCCTGGATGTTGTCGCGCCCCATCACGGCCATCAGCGTGCAGCCCATGGTGGCAATGAGCTTTTCCTTGCCATCGTCGAAGGCATAGGCATGTCCTTCGCAGACTGTCACCGTGCGTCCGGGCTTGATCACCGTGCCCACCATGCGGAAGTGCTCGCCCTTGGCCGGCGCCAGCAGATTGATCTTGAACTCGATGGTGAGCACAGCGGCATCCAGGGGCATCAGCGAAAACCCGGCGTAGCCGCAGGCCGAGTCGAGCGCGGTGGACACCATGCCGGCGTGCAGAAAGCCGTGCTGCTGCGTGAGCGCCTCTGCCCAGGGCAATGTGATTTCGACCTCGCCGGGCCGAACCGAGGCCAGCGTAGCCCCCAGGGTGCGCATCGCGGCCTGACGGTTGAAGCTGGCGTGCACACGCTTGACGTAGTCCGGGTCGCGGGGTTCGAAAGTGGGCAGATTCACGGTCGGTCTCGCTGGTGATTCGCTCGGTGCAAAGGCCGTCTCGATGGACTCCTTTGAAATTGACGTTTACGTAAACGTCAATTATGGCCCAAGCACCCTGATTCCGACAAGCCAGCAGCGCCTCGCTATGCTTCTTGCCCATGCCCTACAGCCTCAGCGCACCGGTTCACAGCGAACTGATCATCAAAAAAAGTCGCTTCATTGGTTGCGTCGAAACTGTAACGGACCGCTCTGCGGCCCTGGCACGGGTAGCCGAGTTGAGAGCCGAGCACACCGGTGCCACCCATGTCTGCTGGGCGCTGATGGCGGGCGGTCACTCAGCCGCCAACGACGACGGTGAGCCTGGCGGTACAGCTGGGAGACCCATGCTCGAAGTGCTGCGGCACCAGGAACTGGAGGGCGTGCTCGCCACGGTGGTGCGCTACTACGGCGGCACACCCCTGGGTGCCGGCGGGCTGGTGCGCGCCTACACCGACAGCGTGGCCCAGGCCCTGCTGCATGCCAAGAAGGCACCGGTGATACGGCATGCCACGCTGCACTGCGAGCTGCCGTATGCGCTGGAGGGCTGGTTGCGACGGGAATTGCCCGCGCATGGCGCGCTTTTGCTTGAAGCCCGCCACGGCGACGGCGTATCGGTTGCGATACAGGTGCCCCAGACTCAGGCAACGGCGCTCATTGCACGCCTCAATGACATTGGACAGGGCCGTGTGATCTGGCCGGGCCAGGCGCAACATTCGAACTCCAGCGACCGGACTTGACAGCCTCACCTGCGCGGGGACAGCCCTGGCGCCTGCTTGCCCGGCATCAGGCCACCCCTGCGGCAGCGCAGGCCAAATCATCCAGCGCTGCTGGCCTTGGCGCCCTTCTCCACCTTGTCCAGCAGCGCGCGCGCCTCTTTTTCGTGCACCTTCACTTCTTCGAGGTTGGCCACCAGATCGGCCATCTGCTCTTCCAGTTGCCGACGGTGCCCGGCCAGCACGGTCAGAAACTTGCGGAGTTGCGGCCCGGTGTCGCGTGGGCTGTCGTAGGTGTCGATGATGTCGCGCGCTTCGGTGAGCGACAGGCCCAGGCGCTTCGCGCGCAGCGTGAGCTTCAGTCGCGTGCGGTCGCGCGCGCTGTAAACCCGGTTGCGCCCGCCTGGCCCTTCGCGCTGCGGTTGCAGTAGCCCCATGTCTTCATAAAAACGAATGGCACGTGTGGTCAGATCGAACTCGCGCGCCAGATCGCTGATGGTATAGGTCGGGGTCGTCGCCATGAACTCGGGAAGGCCTTGTCGGGTTGCAGACAGTGCGCGGCAGCGCCGCTCCGTAGAATGCCCGGAAAGTTGACGTTTACGTCAACGTCAATATCACGCAGGCATCTTAACGGAATCCCGACCTCATGCAGCCATCCAGAGAACAGCTTGAAGCCCGGCTCCACTACCCCATGGGCGACACGCTCCCTGCCCCCGGCGCCAGCCTGGTTGTCGCGCCAGGCGTGAAGTGGATCCGCATGGCCCTGCCCTTCGCGCTTGACCACATCAACCTGTGGCTGTTGCGCGACCGCATCGACGGCCGCGAAGGCTGGAGCGTCGTGGACTGCTGTATTTCGCACGACGCAGCCAAGGCGCAGTGGGAAACGGTGTTCGAGAACGAGCTCGAAGGCCTGCCGGTCCTGCGCGTGATCGTCACCCACATGCACCCGGACCATGTCGGCTTGGCGGACTGGCTGTGCACGCGCTGGAGTGGATCCGGTGAAGCCACGACCACAGGGGCTTTCCCCGACCGCAGCGCAGGGCCGCCCCAAGCAAGGTCAGCCCCCGCGGGGGGCAGCGACCCGCATCAGCGGCGGAGCGTGGGGGCACACACCTGCCGTCTCTGGATCAGCGCCACCGACTACACCATGGCGCGCATTGGTTCGCAAAGCACCACAGGATTCGGCGGTGAATCGGCCGCCGCTTTTTTTGCCTCGCAGGGCCTGAGCGATCCCGAGAGCCTTGACCAGATCCGGGGACGGGCCAGCTACTACCCGAACCTGGTGCCTTCGGTGCCCAGTCAGTACCGGCGCCTCATTGACGGTTTGGTGGTGCCCATCGGCGGGCGCAACTGGCGCTGCATCAGCGGGTTCGGTCATGCACCCGAACACATCGCCCTTCACTGCGCCGAACTTGATGTGCTCATCAGCGGCGACATGGTGCTGCCCCGTATCTCCACCAACGTCAGCGTGTACGACCAGGAACCCGAAGCCGATTCACTCGCGCTCTTCCTCGACTCGCTGGAGAAGTACCTGCCTTTGCCTGCACAAACGCTGGTGTTGCCCTCACACGGCAAACCGTTCACCGGTCTGCACGAACGCATCCAGCAACTGCAGGACCACCACCGCGACCGCCTGGCCGAAGTGATGGCCGCATGTCGAGAGAAAGCCTGCAGCGGTGCAGACATCCTGCCGGTGCTTTTCCCGCGTGCACTCGACCTGCACCAGACCACTTTCGCCATGGGCGAAGCGGTGGCGCACCTGCATCGGTTGTGGATGACGGGTGAACTGGTGCGCGAGCGCGATGCGGCGGGTGTGTGGCGCTTCAGCTGCGCCCGCACACACGCCTCGACCTGATCTTCAGGATTGCAGGTTCGGGCGCGGTGTCACTCGCCCAGCGGCACCGCCGCCCGCTTCAGCGCACGACGGCGCTGCGCATGGTCGGGCATCACGCTGGCCACCACGTCCCAGAACTGCGGGCTGTGGTCCATGTGGCGCAGGTGGCTGAGTTCGTGCACCACCACGTAGTCGATCATGTCCAGTCGCAAGTGCACGAGTCGCCAGTTGAGGCGGATCGTGCCGTCCACGCTGGCACTGCCCCAGCGCGTACCGGCACTTGAGAGGCGAAGCCGCTGGTAGGTCACCCCCAGCTGGGGAGCGAACAGATCCAGCCGCTCCAAAAAAACACGCT
>JAABRN010000186.1 GCA_011390855.1 Hydrogenophaga sp.
AGAAGTCAGCGAACGCGGTTCTGGCGGATACGGTTCCACAGGGCGGGGGTAAGGCCCACCGAAGTCAGATGCAGGCCGGTGTATCGTCGGCGCTGAACATGCGTTCTTGGGCAGCAAGCTCAGGCCCGGTTCGTTGCCCTCAATGTAGCGTGTGGGTGCCCTGTGGAGGGTCTTTGTCTTCAGCGGCTTGACCGCTGGGATCTACCTGCATGCGAAAGAAGCCAGTGCCCAGGGTACCGAGGCCGATTTCATTCAAGGTCGCTTCGCGAACGGCATGCACCTTCATCTTGATGCGCAAGGCGATGCCCGCCAGTGGGTGGTTGCCATCGAGCACCACATGGTCAGGGTAGATGTCGCTCACAAAGTACAACCTGTCCTTTGGCGCCGTGGGGTTGCCCCCCTCCGGCAAACCCTCGAATCCCATGCCTTCTTCGATCTGCTCTGGAAAAAGGTGTCTCGGCTCAAGAAACAGCAGCCGGTCGTCGTAGTCGCCGAATGCGTTCTGAGGTTCCAGATGCAGTTCGATGGTCTCGCCAGCCACATGGCCGCGCAGCGCGTCTTCAATCTTGTCGAGCAGATCGGTTCCACCCACCAGGAACTCGACCGGCTCGTCCAATGTGTCGAGTTCTTCGCCCAATGTGTCTTTGAGCGTCCAGGTCAACGCGACCACGCATTGTTCGGTAATTTTCATCGGACAATTGTCCCATGACACCAGCCCGACCCACCAGTCCCCTTGTTCCTTCTCCACTTGAACCAACCACCTTGCTGGGCGGGCTTTCTCCCGCTCGCTTCATGCAACGTCACTGGCAGAAGAAGCCATTGCTTGTCCGCAACGCGCTGCCTGGCTTTGCCCCCTTGCTGAGTCGCCAGGCGCTTTTCGCCATGGCGGCAGACGATGCGGTGGAGTCACGGCTGATTCAACACAGGGATACCGGCTGGACACTCAAGCACGGCCCGTTTTCAGCACGAAGCTTTCCGCCAATGAGCAGGAAGGGCTGGACGCTGTTGGTCCAGGGCGTGGACACGCACCTCGATGCCGCACATGCATTGCTCCAGCGATTCCGCTTTGTGCCGGACGCGCGGCTGGACGACCTGATGATTTCCTGGGCCAGCGACGGGGGTGGGGTGGGGCCTCACTTTGACAGCTACGACGTGTTCCTGCTTCAGGTCAGCGGGCAGCGGCGCTGGCGTATTGGTCGCCAGAAAGACCTCTCGCTGGAGCAAGGCGTGCCCTTGAAGATACTGAGCCGTTTCGAGCCAGAGGAGGAGCACCTGCTCGGCCCGGGTGACATGCTGTACCTCCCTCCTCAATGGGCACACGATGGCGTGGCCTTGGGAGGGGACTGCATGACCTATTCGATCGGCTTTCGTGTGCCGCAGCGAGGCGGATTGGCGGGGGAGCTTCTTCAGCGCATGGCCGATGAATTTGAAGACACCACCCTCTATACCGACCGAAATCAGGCCGCCACCTCGACACCCGCTGCCATGCCGCCGGCGCTGGAGGCTTTTGCCGCAGACGCCTTGCAACGCTTGCTCAAGCAGCGCCAGACGCTGGCCTGTGCGCTGGGCGAGGTCATGACGGAGCCCAAGCCTCGCGTCTGGTTCGATCCCTCAGCCGGTCCTTGGTCACCGGGGGCGTTGCACCTCGACCGTCGAACCCGCATGATGTATGACGAACACCATGTGTTCATCAACGGTGAGGGGTTCCTGGCCGGCGGTGCAGATGCGCGCCTCATGCGCCGCCTGGCCGATCAACGGCAACTCGGCGCCAGCGACCTGCGCAAAGCGAGTGCCGCTGCGCTGGCTCTGTTGCAGGACTGGTTCGAGGCAGGCTGGCTGCATCTGAGTGAACCCGTCTGAATCATTCTTGCACTCACGAGGTTTATCCATGGAACGAGGTGACCCATCCCCGACGACCATCACGCTGCCTGAAGGCCGCCTGTTGGGGCGCAATGCGTTCATTGATCTGATCCGGCAGACTGTCAGCGCCGCAGCCGGTCAGGGATGGGCGAAGATGGTGTGGTGCGACGCGGACTTTGCAGACTGGCCTCTCGGTGAGCGCTCGTTTATCGACGCGCTTCAGGCCTGGTCTGCCAGCGGCCGCTCCCTGCACCTGCTTGCGCAGGACTTTGCCACGCTGCGGCAAAGACATCCTCGCTTTGTACAGTGGCGCGTGACCTGGTCGCACCTGGTGGAAGCCCGGGCCACCGGCAGAAGCCCAGGAGGCGACTTGCCCAGCGCGATCTGGACCCCGGAATGGACGATGGAACGTCTGGATCCCAAACACAATGTGGTGGTGGCCACGCATGACCCCGCCCGGCGTGTGGCACTGGCTGAGAGGCTCGATGCCGGGTGGCACAAGGCCACGCCCTCGTTTCCGGCCAGTACCCTGGGGCTGTAGAGGCTAGGCAGCAGGTGCAGGGGGGCACGATGAAGCCGATTCGTAACAAGTGAAAGCAGGGGTTGTTCATGCCCAGCAGGCGTCCTGCGGGCGTATCATCTGCCCGCGCTCGCACCAGGTCGAACCAGGTGCATAGGCCATGCAGGCGCTGTCAACGATTTCAAGGGAGCTTCCGTCATGAAAAACACCTTCTTGTTTGCCTCACTGTTGACCGCCGTGGCATTGGCAGCCTGCGACAAGCCACAAGAGCCCGCAGCAGCAGTACCGGCGGCTGTTGAATCGAGCAGGGCTGCTGCCTTGTTGGCCACTGAGAAGGTCAAGGAAGGTGCGGCGGCCGTCACCGGGGCTGTTGGAGAAGCGGCCAAAGAAGGTGTGGAGGTTGCAAAAGAAGCAACCGGCGCGATGGCTGAAAGCGCAAAAGAAGCCAGCAAGGCCACCTTGAAGGCGGCTGAAGAGGCGGGTGTTGCGGCTGCTGAAGCCGCCCATGAAGCTGGCGTGCGGGCTGCAGATGCTGCCAAAGCGGCAGCCGAGGCTGCACAAAAGCAAATTCAGTGAGCAGCCTTTTTTGCTTTGAATTCCGGCCAATGGTTGTTGGGGCTGAGCAGGCGGCCCTTCCGGTTGAGCCATTGAAAATGCCGCCCGAGGGCGGCATTTTTCTGGGTGCGGGAAACGCGTTTTACTTGAGGTCGTCGGCAAGAAGCTTGAGGATGCGCTGAGCATTCTCGGAGCTGTCTGGCTGCCCTTGGGAAGAAAGCACCGACACAGAGGTGGTGTTGTCGGTGCTGACCACGGACACCCGGTAGCGCACGGGAGCAGCCTCGGCGCGAGAGGCGCCAAACATACGGCTGATCAGGCCTGGTTGTCCCGTGTCGGCCCTTGGCTCGACATACCGGACGAAGTAAATCCCCTGGCTGCGATTGCGATCCTCGACAGTGAATCCGGTGCGATCAAGCGCCAGACCCACCCGACGCCAGCCGCGGTCAAAGCCGTCTTCAAACTGCATCACGGGCACGTTGTTGATCGTGGTCACGCGAGCAGCGGCCAGTGCCGGAGTTGTGGCAGCAATGGCCTGCGATTGCGCCTCGCTGACGCCCAGGCGAACCATCAGGCGACGCAGGAACTCGGTCTCCAGCTCCAGGTCGGCTGGTCGCGGTTGCCAGCGGGTTTCTTCCTTTTGGGTCGTGGTGTAGACCTCGATCATGCCGCGATGGCTGATGTAGATTTCCGTACCACCCGATGGCGTTCGCTCCAGACGGGTGCGGAATCGGTCGCGTTCTGCAGTGGAGTAAAAAGAGTCCAAAACCCGGCCCAGCGTGCGCCGGATGAAGTCTTGCGGCAGCTTGGCGCGGTTTTCGGCCCAGTCGGTTTCCATGATGCCAAGCGCTTCCTGATCGAGTTCGAGCACAAAGCCGCTCTCTTGCCAGAACGAGCGCACCG
>JAABRN010000187.1 GCA_011390855.1 Hydrogenophaga sp.
GGGAATTTCCCCTGTCTCTCTTGCTCGAGCCTGGACCGACTGGGTACTCAACCTGTCTGTGTCCCCGGGTTCAAGGGCACGCCTGAGAACAGAAGCACAGGCACTCGGTCTGGCCTGGCTGAAAGAATCGCTGAGCAGCGCAGCGCCCCCATTGCAGCCCGGTGTGCCGGATGCCGCTGCGGCAGCAGACGCGCCACCCGCCGAACCAGACCGGGCTCATCTGGCCAGTGACGCCCGCTTTGCCGGATCGGCATGGAACCAGTGGCCATGGAGTGCCATGGCATCGGCCAATCAGGCCTGCGAGCGGTGGTGGTCCAGTGCGGCGGAGTTGCGTGGCATGGAGCCGCACTCCCGCGAGCAACTGCGGTTTTTTGCAAGGCAGTGGCTGGACATGGTCTCTCCTGGAAACTGGCTTTTGTCCAATCCGGAAGCGCTGCAAAAAGCGGTGGACTCTCGCGGTCAGAGCGTGCTCAAGGGCATGGGACATGCGGTCGACGAATGGCGCGTGCGACACGGGCTGCAGCCATTGCAGCCCAGCGGTGAGGTGCTGGCACCGGGTAAAGGCCTGGCCATGACGCCCGGGCAGGTGGTGTTGCGCAACGACCTGATCGAGCTGATCCAGTACCAGCCTGCCACCGACAAGGTGTTGGCTGAGCCGGTGCTGATCATTCCGTCCTGCATCATGAAGTTCTACATCCTGGACCTGTCGCCGCACAACTCCATGGTGCGCTGGCTGACCGAGCAAGGTCACACCGTGTACATCGTGTCCTGGCGCAACCCGGGGGAGAACGACGCATTGCTGACACTGGATGACTACGTGCGCATGGGCGTGCTTGATGCACTGGAGCATGTGCACCTGGCCACAAAACAGCCAGTGCACCTCGCTGGCTATTGTCTTGGCGGTACCTTCGCATCCATTGCGGCCGCTGCGCTCACGCGGCATGACCCGACGGATGGCGATGCCTCCCTCTTGGCCAGCCTGACGCTGATGGCTGCCGAAACCGATTTTTCCGAACCGGGTGAGATGGGTGTTCTGATCGACACGGCCCAGGTGGAGATGCTCGAAGACATGATGGCCGAGCAGGGTTTCCTGAGTGGCCGGCAGATGGCCGGTTCCTTCCAGTTCCTGCATTCGCGCGAACTGGTGTGGTCACAGCGCACGCGCTCGGTGCTGATGGGGGAGGCGCCCTACAGCAACGACCTGATGGCCTGGAACGCGGATGTGACGCGCCTGCCCGCTGTCATGCACAGCCAGTATCTGCGCCGCATGTACCTGGGCAACGATCTGGCTGAAGGGCGCTATGCGTTCGAGGGTGAGGTTGCATCACTGCATGACATCGACGTCCCGATATTCACGGTGGGCACCGTCAAGGACCATGTCTCGCCATGGCGATCGGTTTTCAAGATCCATCAGCTGGCGGACACGGACGTGACCTTTGTGCTCACGAATGGCGGTCATAACGCGGGTATCGTGTCCGAACCGGGTCACCCGGGGAGGCATTACCAGTTGCTGACCACCGGACAGGCCGACAGGCGAACCACCCCGGACCAATGGGCAGCCATCGCCCCGCACCGCCAGGGGAGCTGGTGGGAGGCCTGGAGCGACTGGATGCGGGGGCGCGGCAGCGACGAGATGATCGACGCCCGCCAGCCGCCCGCTGACCCCGAACTGGGCGCGGCTCCCGGGCACTACGTGTTGCAGCGTTACGGAGACTGATTCAGAGCAGGTCGCGTTGACCCGCAGTCGCCCGTATCGGGTTCGCCTTCCGTGAACAGGCTGCGTGGGCTTCAAGCCCCGGAGACCTGTGGATGCCAGCTTCTCTGGAAATGTCCAGCTCGGTGAATCTCTCGCTGTCAAGCCCACTCTCATACTTATGCCTTCCCTGCTGCTCACGCTGAATGCGGGCTCGTCGTCCCTCAAGTTCGCGGTCTACGAGGCCAATGAACAGCTGCCACTGCTCGCTGCCGGGCAGATTGAAAGCCTGGGTTCGCAGGCCACGTTTTCGGTCAAGAGCACGGCAGAGCCGCCCTCGAGCGCGCGCCTCTCTCCGGATTTGGGTGCAGGTGGTCATGAGGAGGCGGTCGGCGCGATCCTGGGTTGGCTGCAGCAGGTACACGCGGGCTCCAGCGTGGCGGCCGTGAGCCACCGTGTGGTGCACGGCGGTATTGAACATCTGGTTCCATCACGGATCAGTGATGCCCTGTTGGCCGATCTGGAGCGCCTCGTGCCACTCGCGCCTTTGCACCAGCCGCACAACCTTGCCGGCATTCGCGCCGCACGAGCAGCGTTTCCCGATGTGCCCCAGGTCGCCTGCTTCGATACCGCCTTTCACCGCAACCATCCGTTCGTTGCCGATACCTTTGCCCTGCCACGCAGCTTCTACGACGAAGGGATCCGGCGTTACGGGTTTCATGGGCTGTCCTACGAGTTCATCGCGCGACGCCTTCGCGCCTACGATCCGGTGCTCGCCCAGGGGCGCGTCGTGGTTGCGCACCTGGGCAACGGAGCCTCCATGTGCGCGATGCATGACGGCCGATCCATCGCATCCACCATGGGATTCACCGCGCTCGATGGCCTGCCCATGGGCACGCGTTGCGGTCAGCTGGACCCTGGCGTGGTGCTGTACCTGATGGCAGAGAAGGGCATGGACGCGGCATCCATCAGCGATCTGCTCTACCAGCAAGCAGGACTCAAGGGCATTTCTGGCTTGTCGCACGATGTGCGTGAATTGCAGGTCTCGGACAGCCCCGCCGCGCGGGACGCCTTGGCGTACTTTGCCGATCGCGGCCGGCGCGAGATCGGTGGTCTGGCGGCATGTCTGGGAGGACTGGACGCGCTGGTGCTCACCGGTGGTATCGGTGAAAACGCCTCGCAGGTGCGCGCCATGATGCTGTCGCGTATGGAATGGATGGGGATTCGCATCGATCCTGAAGCCAACCAACGCAATGCCACTGTCATCAGCCACCCTTCATCCAAGGTGCAGGTCCTGGTTTTCAAGACCGATGAAGAACACATGCTCGCCACCCACGCAGCCGAGTTGCTGTCACTTTGAACCTGGAAACAGCAGTTGGGTTGAACCTGCCTCCACCCGCCATCGACAACACCAAACACCACACATCGCCCATGTTCACCGATCCCAACTCCATCGATCCCTTGCCCAAGGTCTGGGACGAAAACGCCCGCATCGGCGACATGCTCAAAGGCAAGCGCGGCCTGGTGGTGGGTGTCGCCAACGGCGACAGCATCGCTTTCGGCTGCGCGGCCAAACTGCGTGCCTTCGGTGCCGACATTGCGTTGACTTACCTCAACGAAAAGAGCCGCACCTATGTCGAGCCGCTGGCGCGGCAGATCGACGCGACCCTTGTGCTTCCTCTGGACGTGACGCAGCCAGGGCAGATGCAGGCCTTGTTCGACAGGCTGAGAGACACCTGGGGCAGTCTCGACTTTGTCATTCATTCGATCGCGTTTGCACCCCGAGACGACTTGCACGGCCGCATCGTTGACTGCTCACAGTCCGGCTTCCTGCAGGCGATGCAGGTGTCGTGCCATTCGTTCATCGAGATGGCGCACCATGCCGAACCGCTCATGAACCCGGGCGGCGCCCTGGTCACGATGAGCTACTACGGCGCGGACAAGGTGGTCAACAACTACAACCTCATGGGCCCGGTGAAGGCAGCGCTGGAATCGGCCGTGCGCTACATGGCCAAGGAATTGGGCGAAAAGGACATCCGCGTCTTCGCCGTCTCGCCAGGGCCGCTGCGCACACGGGCAGCATCGGGCATTGCGCATTTCGACGAACTCATCGACATGGCGGTTGCCCGGGCACCTGGTCACCGCCTGGTCGACATCGCGGAGGTGGGCCGCGCGGTGGCCTTTCTGGTGGGTGGCGGGGCCTCGGGCATGACCGGCGACGTGATCTACGTCGACGCTGGCTTGCACAACATGGCCTGAGCGAGCCGCCGTTGCGGGCGGATCTTTTCAAGTCGCCTTGCGCTGTCCCCAGTGGGTGGCGTGATGTGCGACCAGCTGGGCCAGCAGCGCCGATGACACACGGGAGCGCGGGCCGTCAGCCCGGCTCGTGAGTGCGATCGGCACACGCGCACCCAGCACGATGCCCGAACCTGCTGCCCCCGCCAGGTACTCCAGTTGCTTGGCCAGCATGTTGCCGCTTTCCAGATCGGGCACGAGCAAGATGTCGGCCTGCCCGGCGACCTTTGAGTCGATCTGCTTGATCAGGGCGGCCTGGGCGGAAATGGCGTTGTCAAAAGCCAGCGGGCCGTCCAGCAGACCGCCACGGATCTGCCCGCGGTCGGCCATTTTGCAAAGCGCTGCTGCATCCAGCGTCGAGGGCATGCTGGCGCTGACGTTCTCCACCGCCGCCAGCAAGGCCACGCGTGGCACCTCAACCCCCAGCAGAAGGGCGAAATCGATGGCGTTTTGCACGATGTCCCGTTTCTCTTCCAGCGTCGGGCGGATATTGAGTGCAGCGTCGGTGATGAGAAGGGGCTTGCTGTAGAGCGGCACATCGAACCGGAACACGTGCGACATGCGCCGCTCCGTGCGCAGCTCTTTGCGCGCCAGCACAGCTTGAATCAACTCATCGGTGTGCAGGCTGCCCTTCATCAGGCTCTCAGCCTTGCCCGCAGCGGCCATGGCCGCCGCATGCTCTGCCGCTGCGTGGCTGTGGGGTACGTCCACGATCTCCATGCCATTCAGATCCAGGTCCCATTCTTCGGCGATGGCCCGGATGCGTGATTCGGGACCGATCAGCACAGGTAGAAGCAGCCCATACCCCGCGGCGTCCACCGCGCCCCTGAGCGAACCTTCATCGCAAGGGTGGACCACTGCGCAGCGCACCGCCGGCAGGGTGCGGACCATGGCGAGCAGGTCGTTGAACCGTGCCTCGGGATCAAACACCTGGATCTGCGGCAGGCTGCCACGGGGCATGCAGATCTTCAGGGGTGGCGCGAGCACCCGGGCGATGCCGCTGACGACCTTCTCGCCCTTCTGGTTGGTTGCCTCACAGGCCAGCTCGACGACTTTTTTGTGATCGT
>JAABRN010000188.1 GCA_011390855.1 Hydrogenophaga sp.
CCGATGCGCACTGGCCGTGAGAAGTGCAGGGCCTGGTCAAGGTAGATGGTTCCCGTGCCCGGGAACTGGGTGCCCAGCAGGGCAGAGATCAGCGCACCACTCCACATGCCATGGGCAATCACACCGTGGAACAGGGTCTCATTGGCGTATTCGGCGTTCAGGTGCGCCGGATTGGTGTCGCCAGAAACGGCAGCGAAGGCCTGGATGTCTTGGTGCGTGAGGGTCCGCAGCAGCCGGGCGCTCTGGCCGATCTGCAGTTCGTCGAAGGTGTGGTTTTCGACAAAGTCGTTGCCGATGTTCATGGCGTTTTTTCTTTGGTTGGGTTCGATGGGTGGCCGGTGCCACCGCGGTTCATGCGGGGTGTTGGTGCTTCCCGGACTTGTGGGTCGCAGCACTGCTGGCTGGCAATGAATGGCGCAGCGCATGCAGTCGTGCAAGCAATGTCTCGTCGGTCACACTCACGGTGGCCACCTGACCTGCGTACACCCGCCCCTCGTTGCCATCCAGGGTGATCAGATCGCCTTCAGCAAACTCGTGCTGCTCGATGCGAACACGTCGGTTAGCTTCATCGATGAGCAGAGCGCTGCAAGCCACCAGACAGACCTTGTTCATTTGCCTGGCCACCACCGCGGCGTGCGAGGTGCGCGCCCCACGCTGGGTCAGCAGGCCGGCGGCGGCGTCCAGCGCGGCAATATCGCTCGTCTGGGCGTCATGGCGAACCAGAATCACCGAAGCGCCAGCAGCGGCTCGGGCCTGCGCTCGCTCTGCGTCCAGCGCAATCTCGCCGCTGACCACGCCATTGCACGCCGAGGTGGCCTGTGCCAGCGGGGTCAATGGGGCGCCCCCTGGCTCGTCTGCGTCCTGCGCGACCAGCCGCAGCGTGGCCAGGTCAGCGTCCTTCAGCGACTGCGTTCGCGCCATGGCTTGCTCTGCGTCGATCAGGCCTTCGTCAAGCAGGTCCAGCGCAATGCAGGCCGCCGCCAACGGTGTGCGCTTGCCGGAGCGCGTCTGCAGCATGTAGAGCGCACCGTCCTGGACGGTGAACTCGAAGTCCTGCATGTCCTTGAGCTCCTGCTCCAGCTGCAGCGCGATGGCCTGCAGTTCGTTCCAGGCGTCGGGTGCGGTCTGGGCCAGGACGTCGTGCCCGTGCGCATTGCGCTGTCCGGCCACCACATCTTCGCCCTGGGCATTGGCCAGAAAATCGACCCAGATGCGCTTCTCTCCGCTGGTCGGGTTGCGTGTGAAGCCCACGCCTGCGCCGGAATGACAACCCGTGTTGCCGAACACCATTCGTTGAATGGTCACCGCCGTGCCCATGGCGTCGTCGATCCCGTGCAACTCGCGGTAGGTCCTGGCTTTGGGCAACTGCCACGAAGCAAACACCGCCTTCACCGCTCCGCTGAGCTGAGCGCGCACGTCTTGTGGAAATGGCTCGCGGGCGTGCTCCAGGTAGATGGCGAGGAAACGCTGGCTCAAATCGCGCAATTCGCTGAAATCCAGCAGCCTCTCATCCCGCCCCTGCGTGGTGCGCCCGATCTCTTCCTCAAACAGGGCGCCTGGCAGATGAGCAACCACCTCGCCGTACGTGGCAATCAGGCGGCGGTAGGCGTCCCACACCAGGCGTGGGTTGCCGGTCTGCCGAAGAAGACCTGGCAGGGTGGTATCGCACAGACCCACGTTGAGCAGTGTCTCCATCATGCCTGGCATGGACACCGGGGCACCCGAGCGCACCGAGACGATCAGGGGCTGGCGCGGATCGCCAAACACCATGCCGCTTGCCGACTCCAGGGTGGGCAGACCCACGCTGAACAGCGGCAGCATGCAGTCCTCGGGGGAGTTCGTGAAGTGCGTGCCAATCACCAGCGCGTGAGGCACCGGCAAACCGATCGCAGACATGCGCAGCAGGTTGTGGGCCTTGGAGCCCATGTTCTCGCGAGTGGGTTTGTGGTGCGGTGGTGCTTCGCCGCTGCCAATCAAGTAGAAGTGTTTGGGCCAGTGGTGCGCGGCATTCATGCAGACATTCCCGACTTGTTGAAGACCAGTTTGCGAAGCGCATAGCCGGCGGTGAGCAGGCTGTCCGTGGCGCTTTCGATGGTGGCAGCCAGTTCGGTGGCGAGCGCGAGCGACGTGGGACTCGAATGCAGGGTCTGCACAATGTGCACGCGCGCCCTGCGCAGCAAGTCGTCGCAGATGCGCTCGGCGCGCAGCATGCGCCAGAGCGCTTGCAGGAAGGCCTCGCTGTCTGCGGGGTCGTTGTGTTCGCTCATGTGTCGGCCTATTTCGATGGCCTTGATCTGATCCTGTATGGCGGCCAAGGTGGTATCGGCCAGCTCGCACAGCACCGCATTCACAGCCGGTGGGAGACCGGCCAGAGGTTGCGCCAGCGTGATGCTGTGGATGAAAGTGGCTTCTTCCAACGCATCGGCAATGTCATCCATTTCGTCGAGCAGTTGCACCATGGGGAGCCAGCGTGGCTGACGTTCGGCGCGACGCCGCGCTTCCATGAGCACGTGGTCCGCCTTGCGTTCCCAGTTTTTCGCGCGCTGCACACCGTCCTCCGTGGTGTTGGCGAACTCAAGCGCTTCACTCAATGCAAGCGCAAGCGCATGGCAGAAGGCCGCATGCTCAGCCAGCAGGTCGTATTCAAAGGTGCGGCGCTGAAGCACCCGAGCCAGCAGAAGCCTGGCTTCGTCGGCGATCAGCGCGACGGGTTGCTGCTCACGCAGTTTGATGCTGGCCACCCGCAACAGGTCTTGCAGGAACGACTGGGTCGCGGCTTCGCCCAGTGTGTGATCGAGGCGGTCGCCAATGCGAAACGCTTCTCCATCCACCGCCTGCATCGCTTCGTAGATGAGCTGCTCACCTCCGGCGAGCAACCAGGCCATGTGACCCAGATCCTGTTCAGCGGCGTGGCGAAGCACCGCAATGGCCACCGGCTTGCGCACGAAGGCCTGTAGGCGCTTGCGGGCCCGGTTCCAGTCGATCACGAAGACGATGCGCGAGGCAGTGGCCTCCAGCACCTCCAGCAGCGCCTCGTTGTCAGCGACCTCGAAGACCGCATTGCCCACCCGATACGGCTTGCCCTGGTTCAAACCATCCGTCGTGCGAGGGTCGAACACCGTCCATTCGAAACCGATGCCTTCCAGCATCTGCCGAAAGAACTCGAAGCGGGCTGCGTGCAGATCCGAATAGGTGAGGTGGACGGTTCGTTCTTCCACCTCGATCACCAGCACGTGCGCGTCGTTGGTTCCGATATCGTTCTGAATCAGAAGACGCGCCCCGTTCCGGGTGACAGCTGTGTCCAGGCCTGGGTGATTGAACTTGAGTGGAGCGGTGCGGGCGAGGCCGCGCATGAAAGCGCGGATCAGGGGCCGGTCACCATCCGCCACCTGCCAGACGTGTGCACCGTCCACATTCTCAGTGGCAACCGACACGGCCATGGCGTTGAGCTGCTTGTGCAGATCCATCACAAGCAGGTGGAAGCTGTCGCTCGCACGCCGGTTGCCATGTGTCAGTTCGTTCAGCGCCTGCTGGCTCAGGCCTTCCTCATCGTTGAGCTCGTCGATTTTCTTGAGCCAGTGGTCACGTCGCGCCGCCAGGGCTGAGTCGCTCTTTTCGGCGATGTCGCACAGTGGCCTGGCCATGATGCTCAGGTCGGTGGCGAGAGCCTCCAGCCACAGTGACAGCTGGGGAACAATCAGTGTCTGGTCTTGCAGATAGGCGGTCGTGGCCAAATCCTTGAGCCATGTCGCGTCCCGCAGGCCCAGATGGGCAACTTCGCGTGTCCAGTCCACCGAGGGGGATGCGGGGTTGGCCGCTCGCTGCGCCGACGACTGCAGAACCGACAGGTAGAGCTTGAGTCGGTCATTGGCCTGCAAAGCGGCCTTGATCCAGGCGGGCAGCAACAGTGTGACCTGACCGAGTGAGGCCACAGCGCTTTCTTTTTCCACACAATTTCCGATCCGAGTTGCAATACCCAGATCATTCAGAGAGCATGTGGCAGCTTGGTGACAGACTTGTATCAACCGTTCTTTATTGGCGCTCAGGGGCATTGCTTGTTCCAACACCCGACTCCTCCTCGTTGAGGAAGCGGAGCGCGGTCTGGTCGAATCCGATCACGACCACCTCGGTCATTTCGGCCGCGCCACGGTGATGTTGATGTCGTGCAAAAGGGAAGCGGTTCGATTCGGGGTCGACCGACGGGTCTTTCTTGGCCAAGAGTGAGACGTGGCTGACGCCCACCGAGCCCCGCCATGGGACGTCGCTGGAATGGGCTACCTGTGTCTGTGAGGCGCTTGCCCTTTCAATGATCAGCCGGTTAAGCTTGTGAATGATGTCATCACTCCGCCACAATATTGCGCTAGGCATTGCTGGAGCAGATGCGAACACGCTCGCCTGGTGGCGGGGTCTGTCCGCACTTGCCGCGCTGAATGTGTGCGTCTGGCTTGCGGTGGTGCACTTCGTGCCTGTCGGTGGTGTCTACGGGGGTCTGCATCTCATGTTGTCTGGCGTCTACGTGATGGTGTGCGCCTACCGCTCGGTGCTCCCTCGCGTGGACCTTGAGCGGCTCGTGGTCGTGGACACACGTTGGTCCAGCATCTTTCTGGGCCGCGCCGCTGCCACGGTTGCTGAGATCTGCTTCGCCATTCAGCTGGGTTTGCTGGTCCACCAGTTGGGCGTACTCACCCACATGCCCTGGGTGCAAGTTGCTGCCTGGGCGATACCGGTGTTCATGGTGGTGGCACAGGGTTTCTGCTGGCACAGCGTTCTGACCTTGAATCACATCACCCAGGCCGTCGAGTCCCTGCTGTGGGCGGCTGGCTTTGCCTGGATGGCAGCTTTGCTCGCAGTCATCGCCTTCGATAGCAGCGGATGGGTCCATTCGCTGGCGGTCTTCGGGGTACTTTGCTCGGTGGCATTCGTTGCCTATGTGCTGGGCGTGGACGTGCCGATGTACTGGCGCCGCTACCGGCACGGCCGCCAGCATGGTCAGGCTTACATGCGCCTTGACAAGGGAGCGCATGACGCCTGGCATCGCCGCGTGCGCAGCGGCGCATGGGCCGAGTGGAAGGCCGATGCGCTCTGGCTGACGCCTTACTTCAGCTTCGGTGTCTGGGCCAGCATCGCCATGGCTTTCATTCCAGCTACCTGAGGGCTTTCGGGCGCTCAACAAGTTTCCCGTGGCGCGGGCATGCCTGCTGGCGGGCGGTCTGCGGCATGCTCAGATCCTGCCGGGTGACGCGCCCACTACTGAAGCGAGCCGGTTTTTGCAGTCGTCGAATCCCTGGCAGGCGCCGCGAAACTCAGCGTGATGGGTCCGTACCAGGCGTCTGCGATGGTTCCGGTGTTGTTGCTGTCGGTCATGATCCCCAGGCTGTGCAGGGCGCCGGGCGGCTCGCCGAATGCGTGTTGGAAATCCGCTTGCACGTCGCGGTCAAAGTCGATCCACTGCGCCAACCTTGAAGGTCCGGTCTCTATCACCAACTGGCGGATGCGATCGGTGTGTGGATTGGGGATGACGGTGCCCACAGGGTAGCGGTTGTCCCAGACGTACATGAGTGTGGCAAAGGGCAGTGGTTCTCCCGTGACCAGGCGGGCCAGTTCCGACAGCATGTGGTCGCGCGGCGAAAAATGTGCCGACCGGTCGCCGTCGAAGCTGAGAATGAGGCGGGCCACAGCGTCGTCCACGTCCCTGTCTTTCAGATCGGCCTCTTCGATCAAGGCGGGAACGAACCATGAGAAGCTCAACCGATCAGCCTGACTGCTTTCTGTTGGCGATACGGTCACGCGCAGGGTACTGTTGCCGGCCGCGCTATGGGCATGCAATGCATCACGCCCTGCCATCAAGGTTGGCCGGTAGAGGGTGGGTTGGCGGTCGCCGAAAACCTTGTGTGTCCAATCCGTCGGCGTCACAAGACCCACCATCTGCGAGCGGACGGCCCACGCCGAGGCGCGGATGTAAGCATCTGCCGCAGGGCCCACTGCAGGCGCCTCGGGAGCGGGGCCT
>JAABRN010000200.1 GCA_011390855.1 Hydrogenophaga sp.
AACCGCAGGCACACCAACAGTTGCCCAGCCCATCGGACTGGACCTTTGAACTGATCGAAACCTACCACGCTGAAATTGCAAAGACCGCCAGCAGTTTCGGCCTGGACGTGTACCCCAACCAACTGGAGGTGATCACCGCAGAGCAAATGATGGACGCCTACTCCAGCGTCGGCATGCCCATGCTTTATCGCCACTGGTCTTACGGCAAGCAGTTCATCAGCACGGAAAAGAACTACCGGCGCGGCCACATGGGCCTTGCCTATGAGATCGTCATCAATTCCGACCCCTGCATCGCCTACCTGATGGAGGAAAACACGCTGGCCATGCAGGCACTGGTCATCGCCCATGCAGCCTATGGGCACAACAGTTTTTTCAAGGGCAACTACCTTTTCCGCATGTGGACCGATGCGTCGTCCATCATCGACTACCTGGTCTATGCGCGGCACTACATCGCCGAATGCGAAGAACGCCACGGCATGGAAGCCGTCGAAGAAATCCTCGACTCCTGTCACGCATTGATGAACCATGGCGTGGACCGGTACCGGCGCCCCCAGAAGCGCTCACTGGCGCAGGAAAGCGCGCAGCGTGAAGAACGCGAGCGCCATCTTCAGCAGCAGGTGAATGACCTTTGGCGCACTTTGCCGCGCCGCGAAGGCCAGAACACTGAGAGCAATGCCTTGAGGCGCTTCCCTGAGGAGTCACAGGAAAACATCCTCTACTTCATCGAAAAAAATGCCCCCTTGCTCGAGCCCTGGCAGCGCGAAGTGGTTCGCATCGTGAGAAAGGTCGCGCAGTACTTCTACCCCCAGCGCCAGACCCAGGTCATGAACGAAGGGTGGGCCACGTTCTGGCACTACACCTTGCTCAACTCCATGTACGACCGGGGCCTGCTGGCCGATGGCTTCATGATGGAGTGGCTGAGCTCACACACCAGCGTGATCTTCCAGCCACCTGTTGGCCACCGAGCTTACAGTGGCATCAACCCCTACGCACTCGGCTTCGCGATGTTCACCGACTTGCGACGCATCTGCGAGAACCCCACCGAAGAAGACCGCCGATGGTTTCCAGACATTGCAGGCAGCGACTGGATCAAGACGCTGGACCACGCGATGCGCAACTACAAGGACGAAAGCTTTGTGGGGCAGTTCCTCAGCCCCAAAGTCATGCGGGACTTCCGGCTTTTCGCGATTCACGACGATGAAAAGGCGCTCGAGCTCGAAGTGTCAGCCATTCATGACGACAATGGTTACCGGGCACTGCGCGAATCTCTGTCTCACCAGTACGACATCGGCAGCAGAGAACCCGACATCCAGGTCTGGAACGTCAATGTTCGCGGTGACCGTGCCTTGACGCTGCGCCACACCCAGCGCAACGGCATGCCCATGAACGAAGCCACGGCTGAAGTGCTCAAGCATGTGTCCCGCCTGTGGGGGTTTGACGTGCATCTCGAGAGTGTGGACAGCGGTGGCGCTGTACAACGGAGCTGGCAGGTGCCTGCGCCCTCTCATCGCCACTGAGCCTCTGCGCCTGCTTATTCCACCGCCCTCTTCATCACACCCCGCGCTATCGTTCTGGCCAGTTGAATCCGGTGGCATGCATGTCGCACGCTCAGTGCCACAAGTCCCGCAGAGGGGTCTGCGGTCCGAATCGGTGCGCCACCTGAGCCTGCAAGAGTTCAGCCGAGGCCAGCGAGTCGGACAAGGCATGGTGCAGGCGATAACGTGGCAGACCGTAGCGCGCCCGGCTGGCCGCCAGCCGGATCGACAGCCGCGGCGGCACAGGCTGCCACAAGCGGCGCCACCATGAAGGCAGTGGTCGGCGGTGCATGCGAGCCTCCAGCTCCATCGTGTCGATGACCGGAAATTCGATGCCCTCGCCGATGCGCCGTCGCAGGGCCTGGTCCAGGAACTGGCGCTCGATATCCCGGCAATGCACCACCATCACCTGGCCCGCCATGATCGACAGCAGTTCGCCCAACAGTTCGTCAAGGTCCGGCGCCTGAAGCAACTGCTGGTGCGTGATGCCGTGAAAGGTGACTGCCTCGTCGGCCAGCGGCACACGCGGCTTGACCAGCCAGTGCCGTCCCTGACTGGCCCATATGCGGTCCAGTGACATCGGCACCAGCCCCACGCTCACGATGCCGTCGGTGGCTGGATTGAGCCCGGTCGTCTCCACGTCCAGCGCCAGCAGGGGCACGTGCTGTAAAGGCGTATCGCCAGACAATGCACCAGCGGCATAGAAGGTCCGCAAGCGGGGATCTCGCGCCGACTGCTGCAAAGCAGAGAAGCGCGCAGGCCAGTCCAGCACATCGCCGGCCGGATCGGCAGCTTTCGTGTCGCGTAAAAGCCCTGCGTGCAACATGGGGCGTCAGCGTGCCGACTGGTGCCGGAACTTCAGGTAGTCCTGTGCCTGGTCCAATACCAAAAAAGCGTCGCGCAGGCTCTTGCGTTCGAAATCCGACAGGCGCTCGGGCTCCAGGGAGTTGCCGGGTTGCTGACCATTCTTCAAATCTTCGGCCTGGGCGCGAAAACGCACAAAGGACAGGAATTCAAGCGCGTCATGCAGGTCGGGTCCGCGCCCCGGAGAGAGCACGCCGGCCTTGATCACATCATCCAGCCGGTCAAACGAATTGACCGCTTCGGAGCCCACCGACAGCGCATGCACGCGGATCAGGTCGGTGAGCGGCGCGGTGCCGCGTCGCTTGAGGTTGATACCCGCGCTGTGGCGGCCGTCGGCTTCCAGCACAAAACCCTTGAAGAAGCCCAGTGGTGGTGTGCGCAGCAGAGCATTGCGCGCCATGCTCGCCAAAAAGCGCGGGTGCTGGCGGGCCTGCCGTGCCATGCCGCGCCGCAGGCTGTCGGCCCAGTCGGTGCGCCCGTGTACGCCGTCCAGGTCGAAGAAGATGCTGCTGTGTAGCAGACCCTCGGCTGTCGGCTTTTCGATCCAGTCCTTGAAGTAGTCCTGCCACACCCGCAGCGGCTGACGCCAGCGCGGGTTGGTGGCCATCACGTCACCTGTACACAAGGTGTAGCCACAGCGTGCCAGCCCCTCGGTCACGAAGCGGGCCAGGTTTTCAAAATAGGCGTCATGGCGGGACGGCTCAAATCGGTTGTCCAGCACCAGCGCGTTGTCCTGGTCGGTCACCAGCCCCTGCTCCTGCCGGGCCATCGAGCCCAGCGCAAGAAAGCAGTAGGGAACAGGCGGAGGCCCCAGAGACTGCTCTGCCAGCTCCAGCAAGCGCTGCTTGAACGCGCGCCCGATCGCAGACATTGCACTGCCCACCACACGGGCGCTGGCATGTTCGCCCAAAATACGCAGGAAACTGGTGCGCACTTCTGGCACCAGTGCCTCCAGTTCGTCCACCCCCTGCGCACGGCCTATGCGGCCCACCACGAACAGACTGTTGCCAGACTCGAAGCGGATGATGTCGGACAGGGCCACCACCCCCACAGGTCGACCATTCTTCATCACCGGCAAATGGTGCACCTTGTGTCGCAGCATGAGGGCCATGGCCTCGAACACCAGCCGGTTGTGTTCGATGGCAATGACCTCGGTGCTCGCGATGTCGACAACGGGCGTGCTCTGCGGCAGGCCCTGTGCCAGCAGTCGACTGCGCAGATCACGGTCTGTCAGGATGCCAGCCACGCGGCTGGTCGGTGTGCCGTCTTCACCTGCCGGACCACCTTCGTCAACCAATAGCAGCGACGACACGCCACTGTCGGTCATGCGTCGCGCTGCTTCCTGGGCACTGACGTGAGGCGACAGGGTGACCGGCTCGCGCTCGACCAGGCTGCCCACGATGGCAGACAACAAGGTATTGCCTGCCTGCTGGCGCGAGACCGCCTTCTGCAGCCGCGTGCGGTCTTCGATCTCCACCTGGTCGGCAAAGGCCTCGTTACCCTCGAAGAGCTCGATGAACACAGCCTCAGGCAGCAGGTAAAGCAGCGTGTCTTCCTGAGCCACCGCCGGAAAGCGGACCTTCTTGCGGTGCAGCAGGCCGAACTCTCCGAAGTAACCGCCTTCGGTCAGGCGGTTGTACAGCGTGTCATCACGCCGGTAAACCTCGACCACGCCGCTGCGAACGATGTGCCAGAACTGTGCCTCCTCGCCGAATTCGACGATGCGCGTACCGGCCTTGCAGTAGCGCACATCAATGGCTCTGCAAATGCGACTGAGCGTGTCTTCGTCCAGATCCCGGAACGGCGTGTGCTGCCTCAGGAACCCGGAGATGTCATGCTGCTCGTCGTCCATGCCAGTCTCCAGCGCTTAACCGCTCCTGGGCTCCGAAGCCAGACCCTTGACCACAGACACAGTGGCCACCAGCAGCACCACGGCGAAGGGGAAACCGGTCGATACCGCCATGGCCTGCAGGGCCACCAGGCCGCCACCCAGGATCAGCGCAATCGCCACCAACCCTTCAAACACGCACCAGAATACCCGCTGTGGTGTGGGCGCGTTGATCTTGCCGCCAGCGGAAATCACATCGATCACCAGCGAACCTGAGTCAGACGACGTCACAAAGAACACCACGACCAGCACGATGGCGATGAACGATGTGATTTGAGCCAAAGGCAGCACATCAAGCATGAGGAAAAGCTGAAGCGGGAGGTCGGCACCTGCCGCCGCCTGATAGCCATCGTTGACCAGTTGCAGAATGGCCGTGCTACCGAACACGGTCATCCACAAGACGCAGGCCAGTGAAGGCACGATCAGCACCGACACGATGAACTCACGAACGGTGCGACCGCGCGAGACACGCGCGATGAACATGCCTACAAAAGGTGACCAGGAGATCCACCAGGCCCAGTAGAAGGCAGTCCAGCCCTGCGAGAAGTTGGCATCATCGCGTCCCACCGGGTTGGCCAGCGCCGGCAGGTACTGCAGATAGGCTCCCAGGTTGTCAAAGAAGCCGGTCATGATGGCCAGTGTCGGCCCCACCGCGATGACGAACACCAACAGCAGAATGGCGAGCACCATGTTGATCTCGGACAGGCGCTTCACGCCAGCATCCAGCCCTGCCAACACAGAGATCAGCGCGATCGCGGTGATACCAATCACCAGCACGATCTGTGTTGTATCGCCCAGCGGCACACCGAACAGGTGGTTCAGACCCGCTGCCGCCTGCGAAGCACCCAGCCCCAGTGAGGTCGCCAGGCCGAACATGGTGGCAAGCACCGCCAGGATGTCGATCACGTGCCCTGGCCAGCCCCAGATGCGCTCGCCCAGCAGCGGGTAAAACACCGACCGGATGGTGAGCGGCAGGCCTTTGTTGAAGGAGAACAGCGCCAGTCCCAGGGCCAGAATGGCGTAGATCGCCCACGGGTGCAGCCCCCAGTGGTAGATGGTGGCCGCCATGGCCAGACGCCTTGCTGCATCGGCATCGCCGGCTGCGGCACCCAGCGGCGCCCAGTCGGTGCGCACGCCGTCTTCCATGCTCGTGCCACCCATCGCGCTACCAAAGTGCGATAGAGGCTCGGACACCCCATAGAACATCAGTCCGATGCCCATGCCCGCTGCAAACAGCATCGAGAACCAGCCCAGGTAGCTGTAGTCCGGCTTGGCCTCGGTGCCACCCAGACGCACTTTACCCAGCGGCGAGATGGCCAGGCCGAGGCAAACCAGCACAAAGATGTTCCCTACCCCTATGAAGAACCAGTCCAGGTTGGAAGTCAACCAGCCGCGCAAGGCGGAGAACATCGGTTCGGCCGATGACTGGAACATCAGTGTCAGAAGCACAAAGGTAATCACCGTCAGGCTCGAGATGGCGAACACCCTGTTGTGTATGTCCAGCCCGAACGGACCAACCTTCACCACGATGTTGTCCTGGCCTATGCGGTAGTCCGTGTTGATGGGGTTGACTCTCCCATCCGGCTTCATCGGGTCGTTCGGTTCATTCATGAATTCATCCTCTCAAACGTTTTATTGGCCAGAAATCAGTGCAATTGCAGCAGTCACCTCAGGGGCGCTGATGCATTGGGAAGGCGACATGAAGCTGATTCAACTCCCAGAGGAAGGCCACGAAGCGAGGGCGGGCCGACGGGCAGCACCTTGGCCTGGCTGACCAGCACCGGCACCACTCCAGGGAGAGGCAGACAGGCTGACGGATGAGAAGATGGATAGCATGAGAAAACTCCTCCGGAAATGGGGGTGCTGCCTGTATGGCGCCGTCTTGTGATGACGATCGATTCGCCCCTGCCTTGCTGGCTGGAGCGGTGGCGTGTGCACCGGATCGGTGGTGAGGGAATCGACGGCGGCGGTGGCCCGATGTGGCAGCGGTGCTCGCCACTCCTAACCCCTGAGGGACAACGAGTGACGGTGATCTGTCAGCAAGGGCCGGCACCGCCAGCACAAATACCGTGCCAGCCATGCCGTCGAGAAAGTGGACATTGTCGCTGCTTTGCAATGGCAACGTCAAATGACGCCAGCAATCCCAAGCGACCCCAAAGGTTGGGTGACAGCAAATGCCTCACAAGCTGTTGATCTGGGGCGAGTGTCCTAGGGCTACGGGTGCACGACAAAACAGCGTTCACGCACAAGCGACTTTGTCGACACCCAAAACGCATCAGGGAAGGGGATAGACTGCGACGGGCCGTTTGCTGTGGAGCGGCGTCTCGCACAGCAAATTCTTCACACCAGAACGAGCAGGTGAACCGTGGAGGTAGCTCCGGACGCGAATAATCAGGCTCATGAAGACAAGCAACTTCCACGACCTCTGAGGGACGCGTGTGCCTTCAGCCAGCGAACCTACGCGCAGCTGATGGCACCCGTCCTGCGCGGCAGCGATGTCAAGGCGCAAAGGACTGCAGAACTGGCATCAACGAGACACGCAGTTTGCCGACGATTGCAGGCAAGGGTTCCAGAGCAAGCCCGTTCTTTCGGAGAAACGCCAGCCACAGGGCCCGCCGAGAGGCATCGTCCGCAAACTCGTCTGTCAGGCCAACAGGCAACGCATCAGGAACCAGCATGCCGCGGCGTTCGAAAGTTGCCCTGATCGCCTGGGCCAGCAAGCCGGCGTCCAGGGTTTCCCTGTCCAGAAGCACCGACAGATCGAAGTAGTCCTTGAGGCGGCTGTTCGTCATGCCCAGCATGGCGATGGCATGGAGCTTTTCCGCGATGACCGTGTATTTCGGGTAGACCCGCAGCCTTGGCGCGGGCAGATCATCCAGCAGCACCGGGTAGACCGATTCCACTGGCGCCGGCGTGACCGCATCACCGAATCCGACGTCGATCTGGGTCTTGCATCGTGCCCGGGCCAGATCGCCTGCGACGATCACGCGCACGCCGCCGTACCCAGCTTCCTTTCTGATTTCCTCGACCGTGACCGAGGCCGGATCGAACACGATCCCGTCATCGACCAACACGGCTGCAATGTCACGGAAGGCCTGGGCGACCGAGTCCAGATCGCTGGCACCGAAGCCGAGCAGATCGGCATCGCGCGTGGCCCTGTGCGGCATGTCGTACCAGAGCGTGAACAGCAGCGCACCCTTCAGCAGGAAGCGATCCGCGTGCGGTGACTGGGTCATCCGGTAGAGGATGCGCTCCAGGGCGAAGCGCACCAGCACCTGGTTGAAATCGACGCCCTGCGCCTTGGCCAGGTTGAGCAGGCGTGCTCGGACGGAGGCGGCCACGTTTGGACCGACAGCGCTCATCCGATGCTCTCCAGGTACGGCCGCATCACGTTGGCCACCCGGCAAACCTTGGCATAGCGCCAGATCTCGTCCACCGAAGCCTTGTTGCGGGAACGCACGTCCTTGAGTGCCTCCAGCGCCACGTCGAGGCCGATCTTGTTCCGGTGCTTGAAACAGTCCGCCACGGTCTTGGCCACGCCGTAGACCCGCAGCCTGACACCATCGCGTTCAACTTCTTCGACCCCTGCTGAATAGGCCTCGCCCGTGAACTGCACCATCTTGATCGGCGGGTAGTCGATCCGGGGTGGGTGGCTGCCGCGTGGCATGGCGATCCAGACCTGGCGCGGCAGCTGGGTGGTCAGCTCGTGGAACTGCAGTGCGGTGAGCAGGCAGAACACGGCCTGTGGCACCTTTGCTGCGACTGTGCCAAGGCTCTCGAACTCAGACACCTGTGCATCTGGCAGGCGATAAAGGCCACGCCCGACCCGCTCCAGCAGTCCAGCGGCATTCAGCCGCGTGAGGACGACCCGTGGTGCATCGATCGCATCCAGGTCGCTGGCGCGCAGAAGCCCTCTCTGGCCAACCAGATCAAGGACACGCTGGGTGTGGGTTTCGGAAAGCATGCCGCAGTATGTTCCGTTATTTCGTCGAATGCAAGTAATCGACGTTAAATTGGAACATCCAACCTCAGGGCTTGGTTCAGGCCAGACACACCTACCCGAATAGAAAAATCGTCACAGTTGAACCCGGAAGACAACTGCCGCGAGAAAAACATCCGCCCAGCCGACCTGACTCCAGTTTCCCGCTGCGCTGACCATCAGCTTTGCAAAGGATCCGGTAGCTTCCTGCCGAACAGCGGCTTCGGCGCTTGGGCGACTTCGATGATGCGATTAAAGCAGACCGACTCCAGTTTAGAAGTGACCGGATATAGGGGAGACGTCCGAGTCGGGCGGTCCGACCCCGTCGGATCAAGCAGAGGAGAGGAGGATAGGATTGATGGCAGGATAGGCTGTGCGCCAACAAATGTCTGCCAAGCAGCAAGGTCATCAAGGGAGGAAATCAAGAATGGCGAGACGCAAGAAATCCAGCACGGCCGACGACCTGCTGGAACTGGTGGCGATGCTGCCCTGGTGGGCCGGCGTGTTGCTGGCGCTGGTGAGCTACTTCGCGCTTTACAACATCGCATCCCAACCAATGGTGGCGCCCACGCAGCCAGGACAAATGGACACGATGGTCACGCAGTCGATCTGGAGGTCGCTGACCACTATTGGCCAGTACTTCGTTTCCTTCGTTTGCTTGCTGGGTGCGATCATGTCTGCTTGGCGACGCCGTGAGCGAAAGAACCTAGTTGTTGATGTGGCCAGGAGCCAGGCGACCGATGCGCTCGACGGCATGAGCTGGCGTGAGTTCGAAATGCTGGTGGGGGAAGGCTTTCGCCTGCAGGGCTACCTGGTGGTGGAAACCGGGGGCGGTGGTGCCGACGGCGGCGTGGACCTCGTGCTCACCAAGCCGGGTAAGAGCGGCGGCGAGAAATTTCTTGTGCAATGCAAGCAGTGGCGCGCCTACAAGGTGGGCGTGGACGTGGTGCGCGAGCTGTACGGGGTGATGGCTGCAAAGGGCGCCACCGGCGGGTTCGTGGTGACCTCGGGGCGGTTCACCGAGGAGGCGATCAGCTTTGCCAGCGGCCGCAACGTGACGCTGGTTGATGGGCCGAAGCTGCACGGGCTGCTGCGGCAAGCTCAGGCGGCTGCCGATCGGTCGCCTGCCCAGAAGCCTGCTGCGCCGATGGCTCACTCCCCTGCTCCATCAGCCCAGTCACTGGCTTGCCCTCTGTGCGCGAAACCCATGGTTCGGCGCACCGCCAAACGCGGCGTCAATGCCGGCAACGAGTTCTGGGGCTGCAACGGCTATCCGAACTGCCGTGGCACGCGCCCGATCAACTGACTCCAAGGACAACGATGGCATTGCCCGATGGCCTCTATGACCTGTTGTTGACCGAGGGGCTTGCCCGATCACTGGCCACCCTCGACTCGTCACGTGCCGATGTGTCGGCGCTCAGAGGTGGGGCAGCCGAGTTCCTGGCCGATGTCATCACCCGCCAGCTCTCGACGATCCTCGACGATGTGTCTGGCGACGAGGCAGAGAAAGCCAAACGGCAACTCGAACTGGTGAATGGGTTGCTGGTGATGCTGCGTCAGCGGCTCGCCGGAAGCAGCGCGGACGTTGCCTCTGCGGCTGGCGAAGTGGTGGACCTGGTGGCGCCGCCGTTGCGGGTCCTGAGGGCAGTGCAGCGCGACCAGCAGTTCCCAGTGTCGCCAGAGATTGGGCTGGGCGTGCCCTGGCTGTTCACGGCCGGCAAAGGCTCGCCTTCCCTGCTGCAGGAGATTCGCCGTGAGCTGGCATCGAGCGATCAGGTGGACATCCTGGTCAGCTTCATCACCGTCTCTGGCGTGCGCAAGCTGCAGGATGTGCTGCAACAGATCACGGCCAAGGGTGCGCAGCAAGATGGACAGGCGCAACCGAAGACCCGGCTGCGCATCCTCACCACAACGTACACGGGTGCAACGGAGGCCCGGGCGCTGGACGAGCTCGCGCGTCTGCCGGGCTGTGAGGTCCGCGTGTCGCTGGATGGCCGGCGCACCCGGCTGCATGCCAAGGCCTGGCTGTTCCAGCGCAGGACCGGTTTTGGTTCGGCGTATGTCGGCAGCGCCAACCTCTCGGGAGCCGCACTGACAGGCGGACTGGAATGGACCGTCAAGCTGACCCAGCGCGCGCAGGAGGCGCTGTTCGCACGCGCCGTGGCCCACTTCGAGACGCTGTGGGCGGACAGCGAGTTTCAGCGCTACGACCCGGACAACGTCGAACACCGGCAGGCACTGGCGGCGGCGTTGGGTCGCGAGTCATTTGGTGGCGAACCCTCTGCAACGATCAGCTTCTTCGACCTGCAGCCCAAGACCTACCAGTTGGAAATGCTGGAGCAGTTGAGCACCGAGCGTGCCCACGGTCGAACCCGAAACCTGCTGGTGGCGGCCACCGGCACGGGCAAGACGGTGGTGGCCGCGTTCGACTACCGGAACACCTGCCGCATCGAGGGTGGGCGCCCTCGCCTGCTGTTTGTGGCCCACCGGGAGGAAATCCTGCGGCAGGCCATGCGCACCTACCGCGAGGTGCTGCGCGATCCCGAGTTCGGCGATCTGCTCACGGGAAGTCATCAACCCGAGCGCTGGGACCACCTGTTCGCCACCATCGACAGCGTGACCAGCCGCGACCTGGTGGCCACCGTTGGTGCCGACCACTGGCACACGGTGGTGGTGGATGAATGCCACCGCCTGGC
>JAABRN010000189.1 GCA_011390855.1 Hydrogenophaga sp.
TGGCGCATGGAGAAATCGAACACGCCGGGCAGACCTATGTGCCGGGCCAGTTGCTGGTGTTTGGCGACGATGCGGACGCCGTGATCACCGCGCGCGAAAGGAGCACGCTCATGATCTTCGGCGGCGAACCGCTGGGCGAGCGCCATGTGTTCTGGAACTTCGTGTCGTCACGCAAGGAACGCATCGAACAGGCCAAAGCAGACTGGCAGGCCGGTCGCTTTGCGCTGCCGCCGGATGACAACCAGGAGTGGATTCCGCTACCGGGGTGAAGCCCCGCCTGGGTCATTTGCGCCACGCCTGCCGCCCAGGTTGCAAAGTCCGGACTGTTCGTCTGCCGTCACAGCCCAAGCGCACTCAACCCAGCATGCTCGTCGGGTCGGCGCCCCAGCGGCCAATGGAACAGCCGCTCGCTCTCATGGATCGGTCGGTCGTTGATGCTGGCGTGGCGCTGCTCCATGTAGCCCAGTTCGTTGAACTGCCAGTTCTCATTCCCGTGCGAACGAAACCAGTGCCCCGAATCGTCACGCCATTCGTAGACGAAGCGCACCGCGATGCGGTTGCCGTCAAAAGCCCACAGTTCCTTGATGAGCCGGTAGTCCAGTTCCTTCGCCCACTTGCGCACCAGGAAGGCATGCACCGCCTCCCGCCCCACCGGAAATTCCGCCCGGTTGCGCCAGCGCGTGTCTTCGGTGTAGACCTTGACGACACGGTCCGGGTCCCGCGAATTCCACGCGTCCTCGGCCATGCGCACTTTCTGTGCGGCGGTTTCAGCGGTAAAAGGCGGCAAGGGTGGTCTGGGTTCCATGAGGTGTTCGGCCAAGAACATGGCCGGCGTGAAATGTCTGATCCAGGGGCAGCAAGGGTCCGGCTCCGCCGGCCCAAGCTGCCGCCCCCCTCCCAGGGAGACGCGCGAAAGCGCGGCGGGGGGTCAATACTGCTTGTAGGGCAGGAACTTGCCCGACATCACGATGTTCACCCGGTCCCCGTTCGGGTCGGCCTGACGCTGCATGTCCATCTTGAAATCGATCGCGCTCATGATGCCGTCGCCGAACTCTTCGTGGATGAGTTCCTTGAAGGTGGTGCCGTACACGCTCACCAGTTCATAGAAGCGGTAGATCAATGGATCGGTGGGCACCGTGGTGGGCAGCGATCCCTTGTAGGGCACCACCATCAGCCACTTCTGCTCTTCGGTCGACAGGCCAAAGATCTTGCCGAGCACCTTGGCCTGCGCCGGCGTGGCGGTCATCTGGCCCAGGCACAGCGCGGTGGTCCATTCCTTGGACTGGCCCACTTTCTTGGCCACGTCGGCCCAGCTCATGCCTTTGGTGACCTTGGTGTTGATGATTTTTTCGGTGACGTCGAGTCGGCTCATGTGTTGCCTCGTTGCTTGTGTTGAAGAAAAGGGAAAGAAAGACGGTCAGTGGGCTTTTGCCCGGCTGACCAGGAAATCGACGATGTGATTGCGCAGCTCGTAGTAACCATCGAGGTGATGCAACTGCGCACGGGTGCGCTGGCGTGGCAGTGGGTTCACCACCACCTCGGCCATGCCGCCGGGTACATAGCCTTGCCCGGTCTCCTGCCCATTCGTCATGAGCAGGATGCGGTCAGCGAGCAGGATGGCTTCGTCCACGTCGTGGGTGATCATGAAAACGGTCTGGTGCGTTTCGTTCACGATGGCCATCAGCTCGTCCTGGATGGTGCCGCGGGTGAGGGCGTCCAGCGCTCCAAAGGGCTCATCGAGCAGCAGCATCTTGGGCTGGATGGCAAAAGCGCGTGCGATGCCCACACGCTGCTTCATACCGCCTGAGAGCTGGCTCGGTTTCTTGTCGATGGCCGGGCTCAGGCCGACCAGCGCCACGAACTTTTCCACATGCGCGTTGATCTCGCTGCGACTCCAGTCTGCCCAGCGCGACTTCACCGCAAATGCGATGTTCTGCCGCACCGTGAGCCAGGGCATGAGCGCGTGGCTCTGGAACACCACGCCACGCTCCAGGCTGGGGCCGGCAATCTCCCGCCCATCCATGAAACAGTGGCCGCTGGTGGCGGTATCCAGCCCTGCCAGCACGTTGAGGATGGTGGTCTTGCCGCAGCCGCTGTGGCCGATGATGCAGACGAACTCGCCCTTGTCGATGGCGAACGACACATCGGCAAACACCGGCTTGTCGGCCTGGTAGGCCTTGGCAAGCTGTTCGACTTTGAGGAAACCGGTCATCGGAGAAGCTTTCGGTGTGACGGATGAGGTGGCGATCGGGTTGGCTTGATGGGCTGCCGTTTCAAGCCGTTCGGCAGATTCACTCCACATAGGTCACCACCTTCTGCAGTTGCGCAAACATCAGGTCGAGCAACATGCCGACCACACCGATGACGAGCACCGCAAAGATCACGTTGGTGAGCGATAGGTTGTTCCACTCGTTCCAGACGAAGTAACCGATGCCCGTGCCACCCACCAGCATCTCGGCGGCCACGATCACCAGCCAGGCGATGCCCATGCTGATGCGCATGCCGGTGAGGATGGTGGGCGCAGCCGCAGGCAAGATCACCTGGAACGCCTTGCGTAGGGGATTCACTTCCAGCGTGCTGGCCACATTGAGCCATTCGCGCTTCACGGCAGAGACACCAAAGGCGGTGTTGATCATCATGGGCCAGATCGAGCAGATGAAGATCACGAAGATGCCGCTGACATTGGAGTCCTTGAGCGTGTAGAGCGCCAGTGGCATCCAGGCCAGTGGGCTGATGGGTTTCAAGACCTGTACGAATGGATCGAAGGCCTTGCGCATCAGCGGCGACATACCGATGAGAAAGCCCAGCGGAATGGCCACCGCCATGGCCAGCAGAAAGCCGGCGCCCACGCGGGCCAGCGAGTGGCCCAACTGGATGCCAATGCCTTTGTCGTTCGGTCCCTTGTCGTAAAACGGATCAGACAGGTGGCCCCAGCTGGCCTTGGCCACTTCCAGCGGCTGCGGGAAGCCGGTGGTTTTTTCCGTGCCGGGCGCCTTGCCCATGAGTTTCGCGTATTCGATTTCCTCGGCGGTCATGCCCGCGCTGGAGCCTCCCACCGAAGGAGCCGATGTGCCGAGCTGCCAGGCTGCAATGAAGACAGCAAACAGCAGCAGCGACGCCATGGCTGCGCGCAAATTGAGAGGGACGGTTTTCATGGTGCGAGATCTTTCGAGTGAAACAGCCCCATCCAGGGGTACCGCGAAACCGGCTTTGCCGGGCCCCGCTGGCGCCGCCCCTTTGAAGGGGTTGCGCGCAGCGCGGCGGGGTGGGTCAAGTCTTCCGGATCGCGAAGCTGTTCAGGTATTCAACCGGTTTGGCGGGGTCGAACTCCTTGCCCATGATGGTGTGCTTGGTGTAGGCGGGGCCGGCCTGGAAGTCGATGTCCAGGTCCTTCATGTGCTTGCGCGCATCGGTGATGAGGAACACCTGCTCGGCGATCTTGCGGTAGTCCACATCGCCCTTCACGTAGCCCCAGCGCTGCATCTGGGTCAGCATCCACACGGCCATGCTCTGCCAGGGCATCGGGTCGAAGTCGGCGCGGTCGGGCACGTTCTGGATCTTGCCCAGGCCGTCAGCGAAGCGCCCGGTGAGCACCTGCGCCACCACTGTCTCGGGCTGGTTCAGGTACGCCTGGGGCGAGATGACCTTGGCAATCAGCTCGCGGTTCTTGGGCTGGCGCGCCATGGCTGCAGCCGTGAGCACCGCGCGGTAAAGCGCGGCGAAGGTGTTGGGGTTCTGGGTGATGAACTCGGTGCTGGTGCCAAACGCGCAGCACGGGTGCCCATTCCACAGGTCCTTGGTGAGGATGTGCAGGAAGCCCACCTCGTCGTACACCGCA
>JAABRN010000190.1 GCA_011390855.1 Hydrogenophaga sp.
CCAGCTTCATATCGCCACTGACCAATGAGCGCAACGACGAGTTTGGCGGCTCGCTGGCCAACCGCCTGCGCTACCCGCTCGCGGTGTTCGCCGCGGTGCGGGCGGCCTGGCCGGCGCACCTGCCCATGTCGGTGCGCATCTCGGCACACGACTGGGTCGAGGGCGGCATCACGCCGGCCGATGCAGTCGAGATGGCGCGAGCTTTCAAGGCCGCAGGCGCGGACCTGATCGACTGTTCGTCTGGCCAGGTGAGCGCGGCCCAGAAGCCGACCTATGGCCGCATGTACCAGACGCCGTTTGCCGATCGCGTGCGCCAGGAAGCTGGCATCGCCACCATCGCCGTGGGCGCCATCAGCGAGGCCGACCATGTGAACAGCATCATCGCCAGTGGTCGCGCCGACCTGTGCGCGGTGGCCCGCCCGCACCTGGCCAATCCGGCCTGGACGCTCACCGAAGCGGCCAGGATCGGCTTCACCGCCGTCACCTGGCCCGCGCCCTACCAGGCTGGCAAGCCGCAGATGGAGGGCCTGTTTGCCCGCGAAAAAAGTCAGCAGGAAGCGGCCGATGGCGGTACGGTGCTGCCGGCTCGCCCTCTCCAACACCACGCCGACTGAAAGCACCCTATGGCCATCTGGACCCAGCCGATTTCCTGCGACATCCTCGCGCGCATCCACGAAGGCACGGCGGTGCAACACCTGGGCATGGAGTTTCTGGAAGTTGGCGACGACTTCATCACCGCGCGCGTGCCGGTGGATGCCCGGACGAAACAACCATATGGCTTGTTACACGGCGGCGTGAGTGTGGTGCTGGCCGAAACCCTGGGCTCTTGCGGCGCGGCCTATTGCGCACCAGCCGGCCACCGCGCGGTGGGTCTGGACATCAACGCCAATCACCTCAAAGGCACCACCGCCGGCTGGGTCACCGGCACCACGCGGCCGGTGCACGTCGGCCGCAGCACCCAAGTCTGGCAGATCGACATGATGAACGACGCAGGCGAGATCACCTGCGTCTCGCGCATCACGATGGCGGTGCTGGCGCCGCGCTGAACTTCAGCCATGGGCGAAGGTGATCGCCCTCAAATTGCCCAGGTAACTGCAGATAGATAGCACAACAACTGGATGCGCTATAGACATCGTCACTTCCCAGGAAGACCTGGGTCACTACCTGTCAATGATGGTGGAGCATGGCGCCTCCTATCTGTTCCTGTCAGCGGTCAGCGTTGCCGCCGCCAAGATCCAGGGGGTCATGCGGCGACTGGCCGAAAAACCGCTGGACGCCCCGCGCATCCAGCAAATGGCGTATTCGATGATGCGAGATTCGCAGCTTTGAAGCAACTTGGGGGTTCGACCTCCCGATAGCGCTGCCCAGTCTAGGCCGCTTCCGGGGAAACGTGTTCCAGCAGCGCGGCGACATTGCCGTGGTGGTGCGCCACATCAACGCGCACATCCCGTCCTTGGGTCCCTGAAGCTGCCTCCCGCCCTCAAGAAGCTAGCCTTGCTGAGCGGGGTCTGGTGCTGATGGTGGGCGCTGCTGGCTCCGGCAAGTCCACCACACTCGCGGCGATTGTGGATTACCGCAACCAGAACTGCAGCAGACATACTTTGACGGATCAAAGATCCGATGGAATTCGAACACAGCCATGGCCAATCGATCGTGGACCAGCGTGAGGTGAGCCTGGATACCCATTCATTGGTTCGACGAAGCGCTGCGAGATGCCATGCTCTAGTCGCCCAACGCGATCATGATCGGCGAAATCAGGGACCGCGAGAGTATGCAGCACGCCCTGTCATACGCCGAGACAGGAGGCCTGTACGTCTCCACCCTGAATGCGAACAATGCCAACCAAGCCATCCAGCGCTTCCTGAACTTCTTCCCCGAAACCGCCCATCGGCAGGCACCGATGGATTTGTCGCTCAACCTCAAGGGCGTGGTTGCCCAGCGGCTGATTCGCGGTGCTGCCGAGCAGCTGGTCCCTGCGGTTGAAGTGATGCTGTTGTCACCCTGTGTCTCGGAGCTCATCCGGAAAGGTCGCACCGACGACCTCAAGGAGGCCATGGCCAAGAGCAATGAGCTGAGTATGGTCACCTTCGATCAATCGCTCTACGAGCTGTTTCAAAGGGGTGAGCTCACCGCCAAACAGGCCGTGGACAACGCCGACTCCTGCACCGACCTGTCGTTGCGCATCCAGCTTCACGCCGGTCGCCCCTTGGATACCCAAGGCCTGCGCGTCGCCGCCTGATAGGGCTTGCCCTCAGACACTGCGCTCGCAGCGCCCCTGCGCCGTGGCCAAACCGCGGAAGTCGCTGGACCAGGTCAGGGCTGCGGTATCGATCTGGATGCGCTCGTTGTCCTGCGAAGTGAGGATGACGGATTCCTGAATGGCAAAGGTGTAGACCGCTTGACCGTCGATGGCCACCTGGCGGATGCGCCGCTGGTCGTAGTTCACGACGACGGTGCGCGTCCAAGTAGCGCGTGCCGGCAGGTAGACCGCCTCGCAGACCAGGGTGACGGTGTCGAACGGCGCGGCCGCGGCGACCCACAGCGGCCAAGCGACCAGCGAAGTCAGAAGCCCGCGCGCGGCGAGTTTCACGAGCCCTCCGTCGCCTGCGCCGCCATGCGCTCGCTCTTCCAGTAGACGTCGTCGCCGCCGTGCATGCGGTTGAGCACGCGGGCCAGGACGAACATCAGATCGCTCAGCCGGTTGAGGTACTGGCGCGGCGCGTCCTTGATCGCTTCCTCGTTGCCCAGCGCGACCACCGCGCGCTCGGCTCGGCGCGCCACCGTGCGGCACACGTGGGCCAGGCTGGCCGCGCGCGTACCGGCCGGCAAGATGAACTCCTGCAGCTTGGGCAGAGTGGCGTTGTGTTCGTCCAGCGCGTGGTCCAGCGCGAGCACCGCCTCGGGCTTGAGCAGCTCGAAGCCGGGGATGGAGAGCTCGCCGCCGAGGTTGAAGAGCTGGTGCTGGATCTCCACCAGCAAGCCGCGCACGGCCGGTGGCAGCTCTTCGCACAGCAGCACGCCGATGTTCGAGTTGAGCTCGTCCACGTCGCCCATGGCGTGCACGCGCAGGCTGTTCTTGGAGACGCGGGAGTTGTCCCCCAGGCCGGTGGTGCCGGCGTCGCCGGTGCGGGTGGCGATCTGTGTGAGTCGGTTGCCCATGGGTGGCTCGCTGATGAATCTTCGAATTAAACGTTCATTGTGCGCGATTCACGCTGCGTAACAAGTCGCTCGCTTTTGTGACCTGCGAAAGCTGGCTGTCATTCACGCAAAAGGCGGCAAAACCATTGGCCAGGCTTGACTTGCTGCTATGAAATGCGCAGAGCTTCCCAGTTCCGGGTGGGGATTTTTCAACCGATTGGAGTCACACACATGTCCTACCGCCGACACATCGTCGATTTTGAAGAGCGCAGCGTGGCGTTGTTCACCGCCTGCACCCTGGGCTTCGCGGGAGCCGCCTTCGCGGAAAGCACTGCAGCCGCTGCCGGCAGCGAACAGGAAGTGGCCGCCATGTGCAAACAGGCCGACAAGAACAGCGACAAGGCGCTGAACATGCCAGCGGTCTCCGAGCAGTTCAAGACCATCGACGCCAACGGTGATGGCGCGATCTCGGAGGCCGAGTTCATGGCCACCATGAAGACCAAGTAAGCCCTAGCCAGGCACGGGTCGGCCAGGGCCCGCGCGACGCCGGTTTTTTCGGGGTGGGCGGTACACTGATCTGCTACCTGAGATTTCGCCTGGAGACCGCCCGTGAATGCCCCCACCCCGATCGCCCAATTTGCCCCCGACATCCGGCAACGCGCCGTGCCCGCCGAGCTGATCGCAGGACTGCAATC
>JAABRN010000191.1 GCA_011390855.1 Hydrogenophaga sp.
GCCGCAGATGCCCGGCTACCACCTGATGAGAAAAGACCGCAGCGGCATCACCATGGTCAACATCGGCGTGGGACCGGCCAACGCCAAGACCATCACCGACCACATTGCCGTGCTGCGCCCGCACGCCTGGCTCATGCTGGGCCACTGCGCCGGCCTGCGCAACAGCCAGCAACTGGGCGACTATGTGCTGGCCCACGCCTACGTGCGCGAAGACCATGTGCTCGACGAAGAACTGCCGCTGTGGGTGCCCATTCCCGCCCTGGCCGAAATCCAGCTCGCGCTGGAGGCCGCCGTGGCCGACGTGACCGGCGTGCCCCCCGCCGAACTCAAGCGCATCATGCGCACCGGCACCGTGGCCAGCACCGACAACCGCAACTGGGAACTGCTGCCCGACAACAAACCGCAGCTGCGCTTTTCGCAATCGCGCGCCGTGGCACTCGACATGGAGTCCGCCACCATCGCGGCCAACGGCTTCCGTTTCCGCGTGCCCTACGGCACCTTGCTGTGCGTGAGCGACAAGCCCCTGCACGGCGAAATCAAGCTGCCCGGCATGGCCAACCACTTCTACCGTGAGCGCGTCGACCAGCACCTGCGCATCGGCATCCGCGCCGTGGAGCGCCTGCGCGAAGGCGGGCCAGACCAGTTGCACAGCCGCAAACTGCGCAGTTTTGCCGAAGTGGCGTTTCAGTAAGGCACAGGCGACCACACCCACATGAATGTTTTTGCAGAATTCCTCAACCGCTTCCTGGAAACCGAGTTGTGGCTGGCCACCGTGGTGGCGCTGGTGCTGCTGACCCTGCTGGTCAGCCAGATCGTGCACATGCTGTTCAAGCAGGCACACCGCTGGGCACAACGCTCGACCACCCATTGGGACGAGGCACTGGTGAGCGCTGCCCGCCGGCCCACACAGACCATCATCTGGCTCGTGAGCATGGGCTGGATGGCGCGTCTGGTGCAGCCCCATTTGGCCGACACCGACCTGCTCACCATCACGCAGCAGCTGCACGACGTCGGCATCGTTCTGTGCGTCGCCTGGTTTCTGTGGAAGTTCGTGGTCCTGGTGACCGAGTCTGCCGAATCGCGCAGCGTGGCCAAAGGTGAAAATTTTGACGCGACCACTTTCGACGCACTGAGCAAGCTGGCGCGCCTGCTGGTGTTTGTGATCGCCGTGATCACCATTGCCCAGACGCTCGGTTTCAAGATCGGTGGACTGCTGGCACTGGGTGGCGTGGGTGGACTGGCGGTGGGTCTGGCCGCGAAAGACCTGCTGGCCAACTTCTTCGGCGGCCTCACCATCTACCTGGACCGCCCCTTCAGCGTGGGCGACTGGATCCGCTCACCTGACAAAAGCATCGAGGGCACGGTGGAATACATCAGCTGGCGCCACACCCGCATCCGCGCGTTCAACAAGAACCCCATCTACGTGCCCAACGCCGTGTTCACCAACATCGTCGTGGAAAACCCATCACGCATGAGCCACCGGCGGCTGAAGGAAACTTTGGGAATCCGGTATGACGACTTCGAGCAGGTCGAACACGTGGTGGCGGACATCAAGGCCATGCTGCTCAACCATGAAGGCATCGACACCACCCAGACACTGATCGTGAACTTCAACGCCTTCGGCGCCAGCTCGCTCGATATCATGATCTATTGCTTCACCAAAACCCGCGCCTGGGTCGAGTACCACGAGGTCAAACAAGACGTGCTGCTGAAGATCGGTCACATCGTGGCCACGCACGGTGCGGAGGTCGCTTTTCCCACGCAGACGCTGCATGTGGCCACCACGCCTGACATGGCGGGCGTGGCGGAAATGGCAGGCAGGGCACCGCCTGCGCCCCTGCCGAACCAGGCCTGAGGCGCAGCACCATCCGGGCGCTTGCAGCCTGCGCACCCTGCGCTGGGGCTCACAGTGGCGGTAAACGGGGTGGCAGCCCGCAGACCCAGCCGCCACCCGACGGCCGGGGGCGCCCCGAGTGATCCGGTTGCGTGTGTGGGCCAACACCCAGCCAATGGCTGGTTTGGCCACACGGCGGCCGAGCACTTTTTTGAATACGACGCGCAGTGGCTGGAGGAGCCGGGGCGTTTGTGCTGGCGCCACAGTTTGCACCTGGCGCTGGCCGCTTCACCGGCTACGCGGTACGCAGCTACTTTGAAAACCTGCTGCCCGAGGGCATCGCGCTGGACGATGTGGTGGCCGCTCAGGCGCTACGTGACCCGACGGCGTCTGAGCAGCTGGGGCGGGCGCTGCAGGGCGTGCTGTCGCTGCCTGGCCTGAGACGAATCCCCTCAAGCGCTGTAGCAGTACCGCCCGCTTCCGCCGACCGAGCTGCCTCACTCACCCCTCACCTTCCGCTTCATCGCCCTCGCTCAGCGTCACCAGCAACTGCACCACTTCGGCACATTCCTCTTCGATCCGGCTGATCGCACGGCGTCCACCTGGTGCCATTTGCTCGTGCGCCTGGGTGCGCAGGTATTCGGCCTGCTCCAGAATCGCCGTCATTCGCTCGAATAGCTCTGAAGTGATCACGTCCGAGCGGCTGACGGAGTGCGGGGTATGGGTGGCTTCGAAACCGGGCATTTCCGGCGGTGCCAGATCGGTGTGAAACGTGAAGTCGCCATCGGCATTGGATTCGAGCTCGATGGTTTCCATCTCGGCAAAGGTGAGCAACTGCTCGACCCGCTCGCGGATGAATGCCCGATCAAAAGGCTTGACGAAAAAATCCACAGCGCCCAGGGCAAGCGCCTGATCGCGATAGGTCTGCCCGGAATGCGACGAAATCATCACCACCTGTGTGCCCATGAGCCCAGGGTTGGCTCGCATGCGCTCCAGCACCTCGTAGCCGCTCAGGTCCGGCATGTCGACGTCGATGAGCATCAGGTCCGGCGCATAGGCCTCCAGTTTGCTCAGCGCATCTTCACCGCGCACGGAAAAATGGAGCTGAGCCACGTCCAGCAGAGTTCTGGCCAGAATGTGGACGATGCTGGGGTCGTCATCAACGATCAGGATTTTTTTGCGCCTCTCGGCCTGGTCAGACACGGTGTTGTTCATCCGGTTATCCCTTCGTGTGGCGATTCGCTTCACCCCTTCTCTCTGAACGGTATCACGATCATCCAGAAGTACGAAAGTCCGAAAAGCCGGACATGCTCCGATGTTGGACCATGAACAATCGAGAAAAGCGCGGAATAGACGGCTATTTGCAGGCCATTCCTGCTCTCACCACCCACTTTGTGCCATGCGGGCGCCTGCCAGGTGCTCCAATTCCGGCATAACCCTGCTGGAAGCTTGCCCATGTGCTCCCAAAGGCGCAGCGCTTTACAGGTGCTTCACCGGCACGACACACGACGGAAGAAGGGGCTGAGCACAATCACCCCAACGCGGCGTTCGCCTGCTCCCATGAACATGAAAAAGAACTTTCCGTCCGCCCTTCAGAATCGCCCGGCGCATTCGGTGCTGGCCCTTGCAGCGGCCATGCTGCTGAGCGCTTGCGCCAGTCTTGCGCCATCCGGCCCCGCCCTGCCGGAAACACCGGTGCCCACCCACTGGTCCGCCCCGGCTGAGTCCAGCACCCATGGTGGGTCTGCCACGGTGCTGGCGCAGTGGTGGCAGCGGTTCGACGACCCGGCGCTCACGGCCCTGGTGACCCAGGCGTTGCGGGCCAACACCAGCGTACGGGCTGCGCAGGCGGCGCTGCAGCAGGCCCGCGCCCAGCGCGATGTGTCCCAGGCGGGCCTGGGCCCTTCACTGGGGACCTCAGGCTCCGCACAACGCAGCCGCTCGGGTGACAACCCCACCACCGACCGTTTCCAGGCCGGATTCGACGCAAGCTGGGAG
>JAABRN010000192.1 GCA_011390855.1 Hydrogenophaga sp.
GGCATGGACCCGGAGTACACCGTGCTGGGCCGGGTGGCGCGCCGCATCTGGGCGGTGGCCATGCGCGACAAGTACGGTGCCAACGAGCGCAGCCAGAAACTGAAGTACCACGTGCAGACCAGCGGGCGCAGCCTGCACGCGCAGGAGATCCAGTTCAACGACATCCGCACCACGCTGCAGGCACTGATTGCCATCTACGACAACTGCAACAGCCTGCACACCAACGCGTTCGACGAGGCCATCACCACACCAACGGAGGAAAGCGTGCGCCGCGCAATGGCGATCCAGCTCATCATCAACCGCGAGTGGGGTCTGGCCAAGAACGAAAACCCCAACCAGGGCGCCTTCATCATCGACGATCTCACCGAACTGGTGGAAGAAGCCGTGTTGCAGGAATTCGAGAAGATCGCCGAGCGCGGCGGCGTGCTGGGTGCGATGGAGACCGGCTACCAGCGCGGCAAGATCCAGGACGAGTCCATGCACTACGAGATGCTCAAGCACACGGGCGAGTACCCGATCGTGGGCGTGAACACCTTTCGCAACCCCAACGGCGAGGCCGCGCCCGACACACTGGAACTGGCGCGCTCCACCGAAGAGGAAAAACAGAGCCAGTTACAGCGTCTGGCCGACTTTCACACCCGTCACGCCGCCGCATCGCCCGCCATGCTCAAACGCCTGCAGCAAACCGTGATCGACAACGGGAACGTGTTCGAGGTGCTGATGGATGCTGTGCGCGTGTGCTCGCTGGGACAAATCACGCGTGCCCTGTTCGAAGTGGGTGGACAATACCGTCGAAACATGTGAACGCTGGCGGCAGGGCAGGCCAGGTGCGGCGAAAGCAGTGCAAGAAGTCACAGTTTTCCTGTCCGCATGCCCCGAATGTGGGCGCAACGGACTGACTCACCGAAAATGGGTGATCGAAGGGCCAACCTCCCTGCCAACCCGTCTTCATGCCTCCTACCCCTGCCCATCCAGCGCACAGCGAAGAAGCCAGCCAGGCTCCAGAAAGCGCCCCATCAGCAGCAACAGGTGCGTCCAGCCTTGGGCGGAACTGGTTGCGGGTTCTCTCCACAGCTGCCATCGCGTTGCTGTTGCTCCTGTCAGCCGGACTCCTGCTGACCCAGCGTGAGGTGGCCCTTGACCGGGCCGAAGCACAAGCGCAGCGTGAGGTCAAGCGTCTGGCGTCAGAACTGGCAGAGTCGCTGCGGCTGGCACGGGCCAGCATGGATGTGATGCGAGCGTACCCCGAGCAGGCACAGGCAAGGCTGCTGGCGGAACCTTCGCGCCTGGTCGAGTCGCTGAACCTTCCCTTCACGCTTCGCCAACCCGCACAGCCCACGACCGACCTGCCTGCCAGCCAGTGGCTGCCGGGTCTGGCGCAAGAGGAGTCGGGGGAGTGGGTCCTGCCGCTGATCTGGCGGCAGGCGCCTGAGCGCGGTGGCCAGACATGGGAGGTGGTGCTGCCACGAAAGAGACTCCTGGAACGCTTTGCCTCCGAGGCACTGCCTGCTGGCGGCAGCATGAGCCTGTTTCGCATCGAAGACGACGGTGCCACCACCATTCTGACGCGGCATCCACTGATCGAGCAGGAACAGGGACGCATGATTCGTGGCCGTATCGCCGACGCCCTGAAGCAGGCCCCCAGCGGAGTCATTGAGGCGGTGGCTGTCATCGACGGCGTGTCACGCATCGTGGGCTACCAACGACTGGGCGAAGGGGCCGAGCGCCTGATGGTGGTGTACGCGCTGCCCACTGAGGATGTGCTGGCCGCCTGGACGGCGGTGCTCCCCCTGGCAATCGGGCTGACCCTGCTCGTGGCTGGTGCCATGGCCTACGGCGCCTGGCGCCTGGACCGGGCGATCCACCATCTGCGCCGCAGCGAGAGACATTTCCAGACACTGACCGGTCACCTGCCCGACGTCGTGGTGCGCTACGACCACAACCTGCGTGTTGTTTACGCCAACCCCGCCGTTGAAGCCGCCAATGGCCTGAAACCTGGAGAGATGCTTGGAAGAACCCTCTCCGAGCTGGGAGCGCCGCCGGATATCGCTGCGAAATGGAGTGCATTCATCGAGGGTGTCTTCAGGACCGGAAAAAGCGACACCCTGTACTTCTCCTACCCTGCACCAAAGGGTTTGCGCCATTGGGAAGCACAAGCAATCCTGGAGCCTGCGCTGCCGGGTGACCAGCCGACGGTACTGGCTGTGAGCCGCGACATCACCGAGCGCCACGAGGCAGATGACAGGCGCCTCGCAGCCCAGCAACTGTTTGAATCGGTGTTCCAGGCAGCGCCCGAAGCCATGTCATTGAGCGATTGGGACAACGGACGGCTCCTTCTGGTCAACGACGCATTCTGCAGCCTGTTTGGCCGGCCGCGCGAACAGCTGCTTGGCGCCACATCTTCAGAGCTGGGTCTCTGGCGCGCAACCGAGAGCCGCGATCGTCTGCTCGCGGCTCTGGAAAATGGCGAGCGGGTTCGCGATGCCCAGGGCAGCAGCGTGAGCCCGGATGGGCACGAAATTCACGTCCGCTACAGCGCCGAACGGGTCACGGTGGACAGTCACCCGCGCCTGTTGTTGATGTTCCGGGATGTCACGCAGCTTGAGCTCGACCAGCGCGCGCTGGCGCGCAACGAACTGCGTTTCAGACTGGCTGCCGCACGCGGCCAGGTATGGGAGTGGGATTTTGATCAAGGCTTCATACAACCCAGCGACGAGTTTTTTGTGGCCCTCGGGCATGCTGCCCCTGCGCGCGAGCGGCTGGCAGACGCCTTTCTGGAACTCCTCCATCCGGACGACCGCCCTCGCCTGCGAATGGCGCTGTTGCGCTTCTTCAAGGGAGATGCCGCCTACCAGCTGGAATTCCGCGTCCGCGACGCCCAAGGCCACTTCCGCTGGTTCGAAACGCAGGGCAGTGGCGTGCGAGACACCCATGGGCAAGTGACCTACATGGCGGGCACCGTCTTTGAAACCACCGAACGCAAAGCCCTGGAGGAGGCCCAGAGACAGACCCTCAACCAACTGGAAACGGTGGCCAATGCCTCACCAGCGCTGTTCTGGACCAGCGGGACCGACAACCGTTGCGATTGGTTCAACCAGGCTTGGCTGGAGTTCACCGGTCGCCGCCTGGAGCAGGAGATCGGTGACGGCTGGCTCGAAGGCGTGCACCCGGACGACCGTGACCATTGTCTGAGCACCTATCTGAACGCGTTTGAGGCCCGCGAGCCGTTCAGCATGGAGTACCGGCTGCGCCACCACAGCGGCGAATACCGCTGGCTGCTGGACCAGGGCCGCCCCCGCTTTGATGCCGATCACCGTTTCATCGGCTACATCGGCTCCTGCCTGGACCTGACCGATCTGCGGCAAGCCGAGGCCACCGCGCGTGAGCGCGGTGCCATGCTTGAACAGGTGTTCGACGTGCTTCGGGACATGCTGTTCGTGGTCGACGAACAGGAACGCTTTGTGTATTTCCACGCAGGGCAGAGGAACAGGCTGTATGCGGCACCCGAGCAGTTCCTGGGACGGACCGTGGGCGACGTGATGCCTGCCGATACGGTAGCAATGCAGCGCAATGCCATGGCCCGCGCCCGCGAACAGGGGATACAGGAGATGGACTACAGCCTGGCATTGCCCGAAGGGCTTCGCCATTTCAATGCCCGCGTGGCCTGGCTGCCCGAAAACGGACACTGCATGTTCCTGGTACGCGACGTCACCGACCAGCAAGCGGCGCATCGAGAGCGCGAGCGCATGAACCAGTTCGTGCTGCTGCTGTTTCGCCTGGCCAACCGCTTCATCAACCTGCCAGTGCACGAGGCCAACACCG
>JAABRN010000193.1 GCA_011390855.1 Hydrogenophaga sp.
GTCTCGCCAAAGAGGTTGGCCTTTTGTTGAGTGCGTACATTCGCCACACCTGTGTTGCCGCGCTTGGCTCCGGTCGCAGAACGGGTCGAGACCGTCTGGCGACGGAACAGATCGGCATTCTTGTCGCGCAGCGTGCGAGCCCGGGCGATCTTGCTGCTAAGTTGGGCGGCCGTGAATTTGGTGACTTCATCCGCAAGGGAGGCGATGAAGAGTTCAAGTTCGCTTGCATTGCACAGCTTTTGCGCTTGAGCCCGGTTGTATGCCATCAGTGGATCCTTTATTCATTGACAAATTGGAATCTGAATTGTAAGTCGCTCGTTGTTAGCGCCGACAATGTTATGGACAGGACGACACACGCCTGTTCGGGGCAAGCCCACAATCGTGCCGCAACCACGCTGCGGTGCGTCGGCCTCTCGACCATGGAAGCACATAAGATACGGTTTCCTGGGGGCTGTGCTGCAAAGCACACTGCTGGCTCGTCGGCCTCTTCCAATTCCCATTTCTTCCCGCGAATGAACCCGCCCAATACCCACACCGTTCGCTCTCAATACGAAGACTTCATGCGTCACGTGTTCACCAACGGCGTACAGAAGACCGACCGCACCGGCACCGGCACCACGAGCGTATTCGGCCACCAGATGCGTTTCGACCTGAACGAAGGCTTTCCGCTGGTGACCACCAAAAAAGTGTTTCTCAGGGCCATCATCGTCGAGCTGCTGTGGTTCCTGAGGGGCGACAGCAACGTGAAATGGCTGCAGGAACGGGGCTGCACCATCTGGGACGAATGGGCTCGTGAAGACGGCGACCTGGGGCCGGTGTATGGTGTGCAGTGGCGCAGTTGGCCCACCCCCGATGGTGGACATATCGACCAGATCGCCGAGGTGATGCAGACGCTCAAGTCCAATCCGGATTCGCGCCGCATCATCGTGAGCGCCTGGAACGTGGCCGAGCTTTCCAGGATGGCGCTCATGCCCTGTCACGCGTTCTTCCAGTTCTATGTGGCACCAGCCACCGATGCCGGTGGGCGCGGCAAACTCAGTTGTCAGCTCTACCAGCGAAGCGCCGACATTTTCCTTGGCGTCCCATTCAACATCGCCAGCTACGCCCTGCTCACGCACATGGTGGCCCAGCAGTGCGATCTGGAGTTGGGTGACTTCATCTGGACGGGTGGTGACTGTCACATCTACAGCAACCACCACGAGCAGGTCGAGCTGCAGTTGAGCCGCCAGCCTTTCGCTTACCCAACGCTGAACATCAAGCGCCGCCCCGAATCCATCTTTGACTACCAGTACGAGGATTTTGAGGTGCAAGGCTACGAGTGCCATCCCGCCATCAAGGCACCCGTGGCGGTTTGAAGGCATGAGCTGCCTGCATTCTGAACACCTGCCAGTGGAGCCTCGCAGACAGGTACGCGGCGACCTGGATCACCGCGCGTGATTTCGCGCCGACAACTCTGGGGCCTGCTGGCCCTGACCCTCATGTGGGGCGTCAACTGGCCCATGATGAAGCTGTCATTGCAGGAGCTGACACCGCTGTATTTTCGGGCCAGCACCATGTTCCTGGGTGCGCTGTGCCTGTGCGCCTACATGGCCACACGAGGTGAGCGCATGCGCCCGACCGGCAAGGAGTTGCTCACCATCGCGGCACTGGGCGTACCCAACATCCTGGGCTGGCACACGCTCTCGATCTTCGGCGTGCAGGAACTGGCATCAGGCAGGGCCGCCATCCTGGGCTTCACCATGCCGATCTTCACGGTATTGATTGGCGCTGCTTTCTTTGGCGAGCGAATCACGCCCCGCGTGCGTGTGGCGGTGGTCTCTGCAGCAATCGCAGTGGGCCTGCTGCTCTGGCACGAACTGCAGAGCATGACCGGGCGCCCGGCTGGCGTGGCATGGATGCTCGCAGCTGCGATTTCCTGGGCCGTGGGTACCCTGATGTTCCGGCGCGCGCACCTGACCCTGTCAGCCCTGGTGGTCACGGTCTGGATGCTGCTACTCGGCAGCCTCGCGGTCTGGGTACTGGCCATTGCGCTGGAACCCGTGCCAGCCCCCGCATCGTTCACACCAGCCATCTGGATCAGCCTGGCCTACGGCGTGCTGATCAATTACGGCGCTGCACAGCTGATCTGGTTCGGCATGGCGCGCGATCTCCCGCCTGCCACCAGCGCCATGAGTGTCATGGCGATCCCACTGGTCGGCACGCTCAGCGCCACCACCCTGGTGGGAGAAGTGCCACACTGGCAGGACTGGATTGCCATGGGTTTCGTGATGATGGCCATCGCCAGCGTGCTGTGGCCAGCCAGACGGGCATCCACAAACCTCACCGCACAATAGCGCCATGCCCAAGGAAAACACCCGGCTTCACCTCATCTACGCGCGCGCTGCCAATGGCGTGATAGGCAAGAACAACGCCCTGCCATGGCATCTGCCTGAAGACATGGCGCACTTCAAGCGCACCACCCTGGGCTGCCCGGTGATCATGGGTCGCAAGACCTGGGATTCGCTGCCACCGAAGTTCCGGCCCCTGCCCGGTCGACTCAACATTGTGGTGACGCGCGACGCTCACTGGCAGGCCGAAGGTGCCTGCCGGGCCCTCTCGCTGGAAGAAGCCATGGCGCTCTGCCCCAGTGGCTCAGACGCCTGGGTGATCGGCGGTGCCCAGATCTACGCGGCCGCCATGCCTCTGGCCGACTCAGCCGTGGTCACGGAGATCGCACAGGACTTCGACGGCGACGCCTTTGCTCCCACCTTCGGCCCCCAGTGGCGGGAAACGTCCCGAGAGACCCACACTGGCGCCAACGGACTGCCGTTTGCCTTCGTCACCTACACACAGGAGCGCTGAAGTCATGCAACTCGCCACATGGAACATCAACTCCCTCACTGTGCGCCTGCCACAGGTCCTGGACTGGCTCGCCGCCAACCCTGTCGATGCGCTCGGCTTGCAGGAGCTCAAGCTGGTGGACGCGAAGTTTCCCTACGATGCCCTGAAGGAAGCGGGGTACCACGCCGCTTCATTTGGACAAAAAACCTACAACGGCGTGGCCATCCTGAGCCGCAACCCCATTGGGGACGTGGTGCGCAACATTCCAGGGCATGCCGACGAACAATCGCGTGTGATCGCAGCCACACTGGACACACCCCAGGGACCACTTCGCCTGGTGAACTGCTACTTCGTCAATGGGCAAGAGCCCGGCAGCGAGAAGTTCGCCTACAAGCTTGGGTGGCTCGATGCACTGCACCGCTGGATAGGTGAAGAACTGCAGAACCATTCCAGACTGGTGTTGATGGGCGACTTCAACGTGGCACCGGAAGACCGCGACTCCTTCGACCCAGTGGGCCTCAAGGACACCATCCACCACACGGCAGAAGAACGGGCAAATTTTCAGGCACTGCTCGATTTGGGCCTCACCGACGCCTACCGCATGTTCGATCAGCCCGAGAAGAGCTATTCGTGGTGGGACTACCGCATGCTGGGCTTCCAGAAAAACCGAGGACTGCGAATCGATCACATCCTCGTGAGTGCGGCGCTGCGCGATCAGGTGACCGCCTGCACCATCGACCGAGCACCCCGCAAGAACCCCCAACCCAGCGACCACGCGCCGGTGGTGGTGACGCTGGCCTGAAAGGTATTCATCCGGAAACATCGCGGAACCGGCTTTGCCAGGCCGTAGATGTTGCGCCCCCAGGGGGGGGTGACGCGCAGTGGCGCGGGGGGCTCCGGGACCGCAGCGCCGGGCCGCCCCAAGCAAGGTCAGCCCCCTCGGGGGGCAGCGACCCGCGAAGCGGCGGAGCGTGGGGGCTTAAAGACCG
>JAABRN010000194.1 GCA_011390855.1 Hydrogenophaga sp.
GTCTAGGCTCAGGAGAGAACTCTGGAGCGACGTGCATCCTTCGAGAGATGCCGTGGAACCGGCTCCGCCGGGCCACAGGTATCGCCCCCTCGAAGGGGGTGACGCGCCGACGGCGCGGCGCGGGGGTGAGCCCCAAATTACGTATCCTTTGACACCTTGATGCTCGGAAACTTGCTCGAAAAATCCTTCGCCTTGGCTGCGATCTTGATGGCCACCTGGCGTGCAACCGTCTTGTAAATGCCGGCGATCTCACCCTCAGGGTCGGCCACCACGGTGGGCATGCCGCTGTCGGCCTGCACGCGGATGCTCATGTTCAGCGGCAGCGCGCCCAGGTAGTCCATGTCGTATTCGGTCGCCATGTTCTTGCCCCCGTCGGCCCCGAAGATGTGTTCAATGTGGCCGCAGTTCGGGCAGCAGTAGACCGCCATGTTTTCCACGATACCCAGGATCGGCACGCCCACTTTTTCGAACATCTTGATGCCCTTGCGCGCGTCCAGCAGCGCAATGTCCTGCGGCGTGGTGACGATCACGGCGCCGGTCATCGGCACCCGCTGGCTCAGGGTGAGCTGGATGTCGCCGGTACCGGGCGGCATGTCCACAATCAGGTAGTCGAGGTCTTTCCAGTTGGTCTGACGCAGCAGCTGCTCCAGCGCCTGCGTGGCCATGGGGCCGCGCCAGATCATGGCTTCGTCGCGGTCTACCAGGAAACCGATGGAGATCACCTGCACGCCGTAATTTTCCAGCGGTTCCATGGTCTGGCCGTCGGCACTTTCGGGCCGGCCTTCCACGCCCATCATCATGGGCTGGCTGGGACCGTAGATGTCGGCATCCAGAATACCGACCTTCGCACCTTCGGCGGCCAGCGCCAGCGCCAGGTTCACGGCCGTGGTGCTCTTGCCCACGCCGCCCTTGCCGGAGGCCACCGCAATGATGTTCTTGACATTGGGCATGAGCTGAACGCCGCGCTGCACTGCATGCGCCGTGATCTTCATGCTCAGGTTGACCGACACGTTGTCCACGCCGGCCACGCCCTTGGCAGCAGCAATCAGGGCGCGACGCAGGGCTGGCATCTGGCTCTTGGCCGGGTAGCCCAGTTCCACGTCGAACGACACGTCACCGTCGTGCACTTGCAGGTTCTTCACCGCTTTGGTGGACACAAAATCCTTGCCGGTGTTCGGGTCTGTCACAGCCTGGAGGGCGTTCAGCAGCGCTTGTGTTTCTACGGCCATGAGGGGCTATCTCCTGTGGGAATCGGTGAAATCGTTGAAATCGGGGGCGTGGGAGCGCGTGCAGCGCCAGCGGAAGTCTACCCGTGTGCCTGCGCAGTCCCCATTCACACAATCGGCATGAGGACTTCGCCGCGCTGCAGCGTGGGGCACCAAATGGTAGCCACCCGCCATGCGCAGGGAGCCGGCGGCCTAAAATCAACGGTTCCCCCAAGACAGCCCCTTTCGGAAAGCTTCTCATGAGCCAGCGACGCCTGTTCGTCACCACCGCCCTGCCCTACGCCAACGGCCACTTCCACATCGGCCACATCATGGAATATATCCAGGCCGACATCTGGGTGCGGTTCCAGCGCATGCAGGGCCACCAGGTGCACTTCGTGTGTGCAGACGATGCACACGGCGCGCCGATCATGATCGCAGCCGAAAAGGCCGGCAAGACGCCCCAGCAGTTCGTGGCCGACATCGCCGCCGGGCGCCAGCCCTACCTTGACGGCTTCCACATCGGTTTTGACAACTGGCACAGCACCGATGGCCCGGAGAACCACCAGCTCGCGCAGGACATTTACCGCGCCCTCAAGGCCAACGATCTCATCGAGACCCGCACCATCGAACAGTTCTTCGATCCCGAGAAGAACATGTTTCTGCCCGACCGTTTCATCAAGGGCGAATGCCCCAAGTGCGGCGCGAAAGACCAGTACGGCGACAACTGTGAGGTCTGCGGCGCGGTCTATGCGCCCACCGAACTGAAAAACCCGTACTCGGCGCTCTCCGGCGTCACGCCGGTGTTGAAGAACTCCGAGCACTTCTTCTTCAAGCTGTCAGACCCGCGCTGCCTGGCCTTTCTGGAGCAATGGACGCAGAGCGGCGCGGTGCAGCCCGAGGTGCTGAACAAGATCGCCGAGTGGATCGAGCCTGGCCCGGACGGCAAGCCCAAGATGGGTGACTGGGACATCAGCCGCGATGCGCCCTACTTTGGCATCGAGATTCCGGACGCCCCGGGCAAGTATTTCTATGTGTGGCTCGACGCCCCCATCGGCTACCTGGCCTCGCTGAAGAACTGGTTCGGCAAACAAGGCATTGACTACGACGCCTTCATGGCGGACCCCAGCACCGAGCAGTACCACTTCATCGGCAAGGACATCATCACCTTCCACACCCTGTTCTGGCCGGCGATGCTGAAGTTCAGCGGCCGCAAGGTGCCCAACGCGGTTTTCGTGCACGGCTTTCTCACCATCAACAACGGCGAGAAGATGAGCAAGAGCCGCGGCACCGGCCTGGACCCGCTCAAGTACCTGAGCCTGGGCATGAACCCCGAATGGCTTCGCTACTACCTGGCCGCCAAACTCAGCGGCAAGAATGAAGACATCGACTTCAACCCCGAAGACTTCATGCTGCGTGTCAACAGCGACCTGGTGGGCAAGTACATCAACATCGCTTCGCGCGCTGCCGGTTTCATTGCCAAGCGCTTCGACGGCAAGCTGGGCACGGTCTCGGCCGACGGCGACGCATTGCTGGACCATCTGCAAAGCGTTGCCCCCAGCGTGACCGAGCTTTACGCCGAACGCGAATACGGAAAAGCCCTGCGCGAAATCATGCAGCTGGCCGACCGCGTGAACGCCTATGTGGACCAGAACAAACCCTGGGAGCTGGCCAAGAAGGATGGCATGGACGGGCGGCTGCAGGACGTGTGCACCACCTGCATCGAAGCCTTCCGGCTGATTTCAATTTATCTCAAGCCGGTGCTGCCCGCGCTGGCAGCCAACGTGGAAGCCTTCCTGAAAGTGGAGCCACTGGCTTTTGCTGATGCTTCAAACCTGCTGGGCGCCGGCCACACCATCGGCACCTACCAACACCTGATGCAGCGTGTGGACGTGAAGCAGCTCGACGCCCTGTTCGAACCCCCGCCGGCTCTCGAGGAACCCAAGACCCTGCCGGGCGGCGAAGCCATTGCCGACACCATCACCATCGACGACTTTGCAAAGATCGATTTGCGCATCGCGCAGATCGTCAACTGCGAAGCTGTGGAAGGCTCGACCAAGCTGCTGCGACTCACCCTCGACGTGGGTGAAGGAAAAACCCGCAACGTCTTCAGCGGCATCGCCAGTGCCTACAAGCCTGAAGAACTGGTGGGCAAGCTCACCGTCATGGTGGCCAACCTCGCACCACGCAAGATGAAATTCGGCGTGAGCGAAGGCATGGTGCTGGCCGCCAGTCATGGCGACGAGAAAGCCCAACCGGGCATCCACATCCTCAATCCGTGGCCCGGTGCCACGCCTGGCATGCGGGTGCGCTAAAAGCACACCGCAACATGTTCGCCAGCATCCGCGGTTTCACCAGCCTGCAGCGCACGCCGCAGACGGACCTGAAACTCGGCACCGTGCTGGCGTTTGTGGCGGGTGCCACCAATGCGGGCGGCTTCCTGGCCGTGGGCCAATACACCTCGCACATGACCGGCATCCTCTCATCGGTGGCAGACAACGCGGTGCTCGGCCAGTTTGCCCTGGCGCTGGGCGGATTGGGTGCCGTGCTGGCCTTTCTGCTGGGTGCCATGACCACCGCCTGGCTGGTGAACTGGGGCCT
>JAABRN010000195.1 GCA_011390855.1 Hydrogenophaga sp.
TGACCGATGCCAGCCTGCGCCATCGCATCATGGACGAATGCCTGTCTGCCAGCCTGCACGACACCAAGGACGCCTGGCTGCTGCAGCCCGACGGCCGCTACGTACCCGCTGGCCAGTCCGGCACTGCCAAATCCCGCAGCGCCCAGCAGTCCGCGCAAAGCGCCCTGATGGCCAGGTACGGCAGCAAGGGTTGAACCTGGAAGCAGCAGTTGACCGTGCGCTATCCGCTGGAGATGCCGATGACCATTGAGAATG
>JAABRN010000196.1 GCA_011390855.1 Hydrogenophaga sp.
TGACAGGAGTACCAACTGTGGATCTCATTCTGTGGCGCCACGCTGAAGCGCACGAGCACCCAGACCTTTTGACAGGGGTACCGGGAGATGCCGAAGATCTGGCGCGCCGCTTGACTTCACGCGGTGAAAAGCAGGCTGCGCGCATGGCCGCATGGCTGGACAGGCAACTGCCTGAGGGTGCACGGGTTTTCTCCAGCCCAGCGACGCGCTGCGAGCAGACCGTGATGGCCCTGGATCGAAAGTTCAAGCTGCGCGACGAACTGCTGCCCGATGGCGACCCGCTGGATCTGCTGGAGCTGGCCCAATGGCCCCAAGGGAAGTCGCCCGTGGTGGTGGTGGGCCACCAACCCACCCTGGGGCGTGTGATTGCCAGGCTTCTGTGCTTGACCGAGGAAGATTGCTCGGTAAAAAAGGGTGCTTTGTGGTGGCTGAGGCATCGCGAACGCGGCAGCGTAAGCCAGACCGTGGTGGTGACGGTACAGACGCCTGAGTTGCTTTAGTGAGACGCTGATCAAGAGCACCCTCGGTGCGCATCTCCGCGAGGCGTTTTTCGGCGTTGCCTCAGGGAATCGCCGCGGTCGTTTGCCGGGACGACACTTCCCGGCAAACGCAGAGACCTTGCTGCGAAGGTCTCAGGGCAATCATGCTCAGGCTTGCGGGGCAGCGGGCTTGGCCGCTACCACTGCGTTGGCTGCAGGCTGAGCCTTCACAACGGGCTTGGCTACCGCTTTCGCCACTGGTGCGGCAGCGGGTTTCACTGCGGCCTTGGGCGCAACCTTGGCGGGCACGGGTGCTTTTTTCACTGCAACCTTGATGGGCGCGGATTTGCCGACGGCGACCTTGGGTGCGGGCTTGCTGGTAGCGGCAGATTTTGCTGCTGGCTTTGCTACTGATTTTGCTGCTGGTTTTGCTGGAACAGGTGCAGCAGGGCGGCCCGTTTTCAATGTGGGTACCGCTGCCAGTGCTGCCTTGAGCGCAGCGTCGTTCGATCCGCTGAGCAGCATCAGGCCAGCACGCAACAGTTCGCTTTTCTTGACGCTGGTGCCAAGCGCGATGGCGCGGGTTTTCAAAAGATCGATAGAGGCAAACTCAGCCTTGGGAATGGTGAAGCTGTCGCGAACGAGCTTGGGTTTCTTGCTGCTGGGTTTGGTGTTCTGGCTGGCCATAGGGCGCTCCGGATGGTTTGAGATGGGCAATAGTGTAAACGGTATATACGGTTTTTGACCAACCGCCCGCACATGTCATGGGCATAACGGACACATGACAGACCGCTCCCTGGAAGGCACACCCGCGAACGCTGCACCCCGGTTGCTTGTGTGCGGGGCGATCCGTTGAGTTGAATCAAAGGGTCTTCAATGCACGCGCCGTGGCCTGGGCTGCCATTTCCAGTGCGGGCAGCAGGGCACGGGCACGCTCTGGCTGACCAGCCTGGCGTTCCATGTCTTCGCACTGGCGCGCCAGACCCTGCGCGCCCACATTGCCCGCAGCGCCCTTGAGCACATGCGTGGCCTGGCGCAGTGCCTGGGCATCCTCAGCGGCAACCGCCCGAACGATCTCGGCGGTTCTTCTTCCGAGTGAAGAAAGGAATTCACCAATGATCTCTCGGCGCAGGCTGCCCACAGCGTCGTCGAACTCCGCAAAAGCTTCCCAGCGCTCAGGGTCGATCCAGTTTGTCGCTTCGGTTTGCGGCTGTTCCGTGTCGGATGCTGGCTCGCTGCTTGCCAGGCCGACAGGTTCTGCTGGCAAAGGCTGTTCGGTGAGGCGCCGCAATGTGTGCGCCAGATGCGCCATGATGAGCGGTTTGGGCAGGTAGTCGGACATGCCGACGTCCAGGCACTTCTGCCTGTCTTCTCCCAGCGAAGAAGCCGAGACGCCCACCATGGCAGGCGCCTGAGACCCGAGCTGGTCCAGGATGGCCTGTGCCGTGGCCATGCCATCGAGTTCGGGCATGTGGCTGTCCAGCAGCACCACGGCAAAAGGGCGGCCCTGCTTCTGCGCCTGGGTCACGGCAACGAGCGCGAGGCGGCCGTTGATTGCAGTGGCCGGCGCATAGCCCAGGTGCTGCAGCATGGCCTCTGCCACCTTGAGGTTGATCGGGTTGTCGTCCACCACCAGCACCCGCTGGTGGTCGGTGGCGCAGGGCAGCTCTGCCACCACATTGGAAGGGATGAGGGAAGGATCGGCCGCAGCCGAGCGCATGGTGAAGCGAAATGTGGAACCCACCCCTGGCTGGCTGTTGACCGTGATCTGCCCGCCCATCATTTCCACCAGGTGCTTGCAGATCATCAGACCCAGCCCGGTGCCGCCGTACACCCGGGTGGTGGACGTGTCGCCTTGCGCAAATGGCTGAAAGAGGGCGTCAATGCTGCCCGGCTTGATGCCCACACCAGTGTCACTCACGCTGAAGTTCAACACCACGCCATTTGCGTCGGGTTCCTGCCAGACACGCAAGGTGACTTCGCCCTGATTGGTGAATTTGATGGCATTGGACAGCAGGTTGATCAGCACCTGACGCAGGCGTGTGATGTCGCCGATCACCGCCTGAGGCACGTCTGCAGCGATGTGCGTGGCGAGGTGCAGCCCTTTTTCCTGTGCACGAAGCATCAGGATGTCGTGCGCATGCCGGATGGCGGCGCGCAGATCAAATGCCTCTTGCTCCAGGGTGAGTTTGCCCGCCTCAATGCGTGAAAAATCCAGGATGTCGTGAACCACAGACAGCAACTGCTCGCTCGACACCTTGAGCACGCCCAGCAGGTCTCGCTGGGCTTCATTGAGGGATGTCTCGTTCAACAGGTCGCTCATGCCCACCACGCCATTGAGCGGTGTGCGGATTTCGTGGCTCATGACCGCCAGGAAACCGGCTTTGGCCTTGACGGCGGCCAGCGCTTCTTCGCGGGAAGCCGCCAGTTCGGCGGTGCGCTGGCGCACCCGTTCTTCCAGCATCAGGGCGGCTTCGCGCAGTTGTTCGTTCTTTTCCCGTATTTCGCGGGTGGAGGTCTTCAGCGACTGGGCACTGTCGTGCAGCACCTTGGAGAGCAGGTGCACTTCCTTGAACCCGGCTCTTTGTTGAACCTCTGGTACCTGACCTGCACCCACTGCGGTTGCCGATGCATTGAGCAATTGGAACTGTCCTGAAAGGCCCCTGGCCACCAGATAGGCCAGCACGCCTGCAAGGCCAATAAGGGCTGCCAGCGCGCCAAGCGCGACCTGCCTGGCCTGAATCACCTGGTATGTGAAATCCGATTCGGGCGCCACCACAATCAGTTGCCAGTTGAGGTTGTACTTTTGCCCGAACGGGCGCTGCAGGGCAATCAGTCTGCTGGAACTCAAACCGACCCATTGCTTCCAGTCGGAAGCCGTATCCAGCCTCACCAGACCCGGGTTGTGTCGCAGGGTGTCCCGGTACTGCGCGCTGAGCTGGGTGAAAGACTCGCGCACCAGCGGGTCCTGGCTTTGCAGGGGGGAGAGTCGCTGAAATTTGTTGTTCACCTCGACACTGAGGTCTTCGTCTGCCGAAGACGCGACCAGCAAACCCTGGC
>JAABRN010000197.1 GCA_011390855.1 Hydrogenophaga sp.
GCCATCCGTCAATTTAGGGGTAAGTCCTAGGCAGTCAGCATGCATATTGTTATGGAAAATAACGATTGGCGGCACTTCTGAACGAGTTGCCATTCAGTCATCCGGCCCCCAAGCGGGCCCCAACCGGAGATATTCATGAAGTCCTGGACATTCAAAGTAGCGGCGCTGGCCCTGGCTGCGTCCGCCAGCCTGGGAGCCTTTGCACAGGAGGTCACGCTGCGCCTGCACCAGTTCCTGCCCCCGCAAGGCACGGTGCCTTCCAAGGCACTGGCGCCCTGGGCCAAGAAGATCGAAGAAGACTCCAAGGGCCGTATCAAGGTCCAGATGTTCAGCTCGATGCAACTGGGCGGTACGCCCCCGCAGCTGTTTGACCAGGCGCGCGATGGCGTTGTCGACATCGTGTGGACCCTGCAGGGCTACACGCCCGGCCGTTTCCCCAAGACCGAGGTATTTGAGCTGCCATTCATCGCCGGACTGTCCGCCGAAAAGACCTCACGCGCGCTCTGGGACTATGTCCAGAAAAATGCCATGGACGAGTACAAGGACGTCCATGTGCTGGCCTTGCACACCCACGGCCCGGGGCTGTTCCACACCAAACAGCCGGTGAGCGGTCTGGAGAGCCTGCGTGGCATGAAGATCCGGGGCGGTACGCGTGTGGTCAACAACATGCTGGTCAAGCTGGGCGCCACACCCGTGGGCATGCCGGTGCCAGCGGTGACCGAAGCGCTGTCGAAGGGCGTGCTGGATGGCACGACCATCCCTTGGGAAGTGGCGCCGGCCCTCAAGGTGCAGGAACTGGTGAAGCACCACACCACGTTTGCCGGTGACCGTGCGTTGTACGTCACCACTTTCGTGGTGGCCATGAACAAGTCTGCCTATCACAAGCTGCCAGCCGATCTGAAGAAGGTGATCGACGACAACTCGGGTGTCGAGTTCAGTGCCGCCATCGCACGGACCCAGGATGCGGGTGACAGCGTCGGGCGTGACCTGGCGGTCAAGGCCGGCAACACGATCACCGAACTGGACCTGGCTGAAGTGCAGCGCTGGCGCCGCACAGCCAGCGCGGTTGAAGCGGACTGGCTCAAGGACATGAAGGGCAAGAACATCGATGGCGAAAAGCTGGTGAGCGACGCCAAGTCCCTGATCTCTCAATACGAGAAGTGACACCCCCTGCGCCGCTTTGCGGCGCAGGTTCGTCATTCCGCCGGCGCTCAGCCGATCTCATCGAAGCGAGGCTGACGCGGGGTCGGGTCAACTTCCCCAGACTTCGCTGGCTGTCTCCACCACCAGCGCCAGCTTGCGGCGTTGGTCTTCCACCGCAATGTTGTTGCCGTGCACGGTGCTGGAAAATCCGCATTGTGGGCTCAATGCAAGTTGTTCGAGCGGGGCGTACTTCGATGCTTCTTCGATGCGGCGCTTGAGGTCGTCCTTGCTCTCCAGCTGGCCGAATTTCGTTGTCACCAGACCCAGCACCACGATCTTTCCCGGTTTGAGGAAGCGCAGCGGACGGAAGTCGCCCGAGCGGTCGTCGTCGTACTCCATGAAATATGCGTCCAGGTTCATTTCAGACAACAGTGCCTCAGCCACCGGCTCGTAGTTGCCCGCCGCTGCATGTGTGCTTTTAAAGTTACCCCTGCACAGGTGCATGGCCAGCGTCATTCCGGTGGGCTTGTGCGCCACCACCTTGTTGATGAAGTTCGCATAGCGGTGTGGCAGCTCATTGGGGTCATCACCCCGGCTGCGCGCGGCTTCGCGCATGCGCTCGTCACACAGATAGGCCATGTTCGTGTCGTCCATCTGCACGTAGGTGCAACCCGCGTCGGCCAGGCTCTGCAACTCTTCGCCGTAGGCCTTGGCCACGTCGTCGTAGAACACCGGGTCCAGTTCAGGGTAGGCCGCCTTGCTGATGCCGGCGCGTCCGCCACGGAAGTGCAGCATGGTGGGCGAAGGGATGGTTACCTTGGGTACAACGCCTGGCCGGCCGAGCGCTTCCACCTGGCTTTTCAGGTACTGAAAGTCGGAAAGCTGAATGTTCTTCGCATGGCGCACCTTGTCGATCACCCGGATCACCGGCGGCGCCAGTTCCTCGGTGCCGTCGGGGCGCACGACGGTGACCGGAATATCGGTCTTCACACCGCCCAGTTGCTCAAGAAAATCGATGTGGAAATACGTTCGGCGGAATTCGCCATCGGTGATGGACTGCAGGCCCACGTCCGACTGGAACTTCACGATCTCGGCGATCGCGCGATCTTCTACCGCGCGCAGTTGCTCGGCCGAGATGGTTTTTTCCTTGAAGAACTGGTCGCGTGCTTCCAGCAAGTAGGCAGGGCGCAAGAAGCTGCCGACGTGGTCGGCACGGAAAGGGGGTTGGGTGCGCAGGGTCATGGCGTTTCTTCGGTGGTGTGCAATGTGGAGATGACGCACTGTGCCAGCCTTTGCTGGATACAGAAACATCAGGGAAACCCCAATACGAGCACATTTTGGGCTGAAATCCCTTGTTTCTGTATACATTGCATGACCATGAACCACAAGCACCCGGGTGTCGTGCCCGCTGCCGATGAGCTGTCCGATGTGCGCCGCGCCCAGGTGAGCGAGGGGAATGAGAGCGTGCAGGTGCGTGCGCTTTTGCAGCTCCGTGAACTGGTGCTTTCCGGGGAACTGCGCGGTGGCTCACGCATTGCCGAAATGGCCATCGTCGAGCGACTGGGTGTTTCGCGCACACCGGTGCGTGCCGCGCTGATGCGGCTGGAGCAGGAGGGCCTGCTGGCGGCCTTGCCCCATGGCGGCTACGTGGTGCAGACGTTCTCAGAAAACGATGTGGCCGACGCTATTGAGCTGCGCGGCACGCTGGAGGGTTTGATGGCGCGGCTCGCAGCCGAGCGCGGCGTGTCGAGCGCGCTTTTGCAGCAGGCGCGAGAGTGCCTGCGCGCGATTGATGCCGTATTGGCTGCACCCGCGCTCGACGACGAGGCCTTCTCAGGCTACGTCTCCCTCAACAGCCACTTCCACGCGCTGCTGCGTGAGATGGCAGCAAGCCCTACCATCGGCCGCCAGTTGGAAAAGGTATTCAGCCTGCCGTTTGCCTCGCCTTCGGGCTTTGTGGTGACACGGGCGCACTCTCCCCGGGCGCGCGACATGCTTGTCGTGGCGCAGGACCAGCACCGCCAGGTACTCGACGCCATCGAGCGTCGCGAGGGCGCGCGCGCCGAATCCATCATGCGCGAGCATGCCCGCCTGGCGCAACGAAACCTGCGCGAGGTACTGAACGCCCACGCCATGGGGCATGTCATCAAGGGTCAGTCCGCGCTCAAGCTGATCAGCCGTCTCGACAACACGTCGTTTGCGAAAGGCGTTGCCGAGGCGTCATAACAGGGCGGCATAACTGAAAGTCCCAATGGCCTCTGGCGCATAGGACGCCACCCTAGCAAAGTGTGGGTTCCTTCATTTTCACCAAGTTTCGATCCGGGGTTGACCCACGCGCCCAGGCTCGAGAACCCTTTACTCGACAGGAGACAACGACATGACCTCCCCTTCAATCAAGCGACGCACAGCCATGCTGGCGATGGCAGCGGCAGCGGCTGGCTCCATGGCGGGCCCTGCGTTTGCGCAGCAGCCTGTGACGCTTCGGCTGCACCAGATGCTACCGCCACAGGCCACCATTCCAGCCCGCGCTCTGGTGCCATGGGCACAGAAGGTCGAGGCAGAATCAGGTGGGCGCATCAAGGTTCAGCTGTTCCATGCCATGCAGCTCGGCGGTGCGCCGCCACAGCTTTTTGACCAGGCTCGTGACGGCGTGGTGGACCT
>JAABRN010000198.1 GCA_011390855.1 Hydrogenophaga sp.
GGCGAACCAGAAGAAAGAATCGGTAGCCACCTTCCAGCACCCACAACGTGGGACGGTTGTCCAGCAGGCGGCCCAGCCATGCCCAGCGCGGCAGCTCGCGCCACATGGCTGTGAAGGCGGCTGCGCCGCTCACCAGTTTGCCGTCTGCCCTGCGCAAATGCAGGCGGGCCATGGCTGCGTCGCGCGGCAAGTCGCTGCCCAGCTCGGCAGCGTCGCAGTGCGCCACGTCGACCCAGCGCACGGCGTCGGCCCCTGGCTGGCTCTGGTACATCGCGATCTCACGCGA
>JAABRN010000199.1 GCA_011390855.1 Hydrogenophaga sp.
GAGCACACTGGACAGCCGCCGTCGAAGTACACGGTTGCGTTGGGTTGAGTTGATGTTTGCATTGCTGGATGATAGGATAAAAGCAACGCAAAAGCTATACGATCGTGAATCACTGCATGTTTGCTGTGATAATACGACTCAAAATAAACTCAAATCGTGCAAAGATTGCACGTGCAACGCTCTCAACCAAACCGCCCATGTCCCCTCACCCGCGCGCTCCCTCTACATCGCCCGCTCCGGCGACGCCCAGCTTCCGCAGCAGCGCTGTGGCCCGCCTGGCGGGCATGCCGGTGTCCACCTTGCGCATCTGGGAGCAGCGGTACCAGGCGGTGGGGCCAAGCACTTCTTCAACCGGCCATCGGCTGTACTCCACGGCCGACGTTGAGCGGGTCATGCTGCTGCGTCAGTTGACCGCGCACGGTCACGCCATTGGCTCCCTGGCGACGCTGGACACCGAGCAGTTGCTCAAGCTCCCACTCACACAACCTGCCCCCGAATCGCCGGGTGCTCTGGCTGTGCCACCCCGCCAATCACCCCTGCGCGTGGTGGTGGTGGGGCAGGCCTTGGCCCTGAGGCTGCAGCGTCCTGTCGTGTTTCGCGATTTCGCGCACTTGCCGCAAGTGGTGGCTGTTTTCAACTCGCTGGGCGATGCAGCGAAGGCAAGCCCGACCACGGCGCCCGTCGATCTGTTGCTGTGGCAGGCGGCTGGTCTGCAGGAAGGCATGTTGCCGGAATTGAAAGCTGCCCAGGCCGCATGGAAACCCGCCATGGTGGCCGTGGCCTACCGCTTTGCTGGTGCATCGGCGCGCGGTGCGCTGGCAGACGCGGGCGCCGTGCTGACCCGAGAACCCGCGGATGACGAAACCCTTGGTGCCTGGTTGTATTCGCTGGACGCAGCGCTGGGTGCAGAGGAAGACCGGCCGAAGCGTGGCCCTGCTTTGGGAGGGGCCAGCACAGGGGCCACAGACCCGTGGCTACCCGACGTGGCCTTCGGCGGGCGCGCTGCACCAGCGCGTCGCTTCAACGACGCAACCTTGACGGAATTCGCTGGGCTTTCTTCGGGCATTGCCTGCGAATGCCCCAGCCACGTGGCGGAGTTGCTGATTCAGATTGCCAGCTTCGAGGCCTACAGCGCCGACTGCAAAAACCGAAGCCCGGCCGACGCCGAACTGCATGCGTACCTGCATCGCGTGGCCGGCGCAGCGCGGGTGCTGTTCGAAGCGGCCCTGGAGCGAGTGGCGGTGACCGAAGGTTGGGCACTGCCTTGATACACACCGAGTCCGATTCACCAGGCATCTCTCCATGACCACTTCATTCGCTGTATTGACCACGGCGCTTCTCTTCGGCGGCATGACGCTGTATTCGTTCGGCTTTGCCGCCTTTGTGTTCAATGCATTGCCGCCTGCCGCGGCGGGCGCCATGTTGCGAAAGGCGTTTCCGTGGTTTTACGCGTTCGTGATCGTCACAGCGGCCGTTGCTGCCTTGTTCTGGTGGCCGAACGACCGCGAGGCTGCCGGGATCATGGCGGCCGTGGCCGTGACCACCGTGCTGGTGCGGCAGTTGCTTATGCCGGCGATCAACCGCGCCACCGACGCGGGCCAGCGGCAGCGCTTCAAGTGGCTGCACGGTTTGTCGGTGCTGGTGACGCTGGCGCACATCGCCGCATCGGGGTGGCTATTGGCATTGCTCGGCTGAAGACGCCGCGCGACTAGCTCTGCGCCTTCAGCGCAGTCACTTCCACCTCGATCTTCATGCGCGGATCGGCCAGCCCGGCCGAGATCATCATGGCGGCGGGACGCACTTCGCCCAGGTACTTGCGCAGCACCGGCCAGCAGGCTTCGAACTCGCTGGCTTCAGGCAGTACGTAAGTCACGCGCACCACGTCTGCCCAGCATGCGCCGGCCTGCGTGAGGGCGGCTTCGATGTTTTGCATGCACTGTTCGGCCTGCTCGACCACGTTGTCTGAAATGGTCATGGTGCTGTAGTCGAACCCGGTGGTGCCGGAGACGAAAACCCAGGGCTCTGCCACCACGGCGCGGCTGTAGCCGATCTGTGTTTCGAAGGTGGAGCCGGAACTGATGCGTTGGCGGTTCATGGGATGGGGGTCAGAGTGGGAAGAGTGGGAAGAGGGAGGGCAAGTGCCGGAAGGAGAAAAACGCAGGTTGCTCCTCGTTGCCGTGACAGGGATTGTTCCAAAGTTGGAACACTGCGTGCGAATTTCGCTCTCTACCGGATTGTTCGCTATCCCCATATGCTCCTCAAAGAGTCTTGACGCACGTCTGGCGTCCGATCGTTCAAAGGAAATCCCATGAAAAAAGTGCTTGGTGTTCACAGTGCGCCACCCCGCCACTGGGTGGGCGACGGTTTCCCGGTGCGTTCGCTGTTCAGCTACAACGGTCTGGGCCTGCAACTCAGCCCGTTCCTGATGCTGGATCACGCCGCACCCACACATTTTGACCCTGCGCCTCGCCCGCGCGGCGTGGGACAGCACCCGCACCGCGGGTTCGAGACGGTGACCATCGTGTACCAGGGCGAACTGGAACACCGCGACTCCACGGGTGCGGGCGGCAAGATTGGCCCAGGCGACGTGCAGTGGATGACAGCGGCGGGCGGCATCGTGCACGAAGAGTTTCATTCTCGCGCCTTCACTGAGCTTGGCGGCACCATGGAAATGGTGCAGTTGTGGGTGAACCTGCCCGCGAAAGACAAGCTGGCCCCCCCCGGTTACCAGACACTGCTGGACGCACAGATCCCTTTGGCGGACCTACCCGAAGGGGCAGGGCGTGTTCGCGTGATCGCCGGTGCCTTCGCCGGGCTGCAGGGGCCTGCGCGCACTTTCACACCCATCGACGTGTGGGATATCCGCCTGCAGCCAAACGGCATTGCGCAACTGAAAGCCAAGGAAGGCCACACGCTGGCGCTGGTGGTGCTCAAGGGCACGGTCATGGTGAACGCGGAGCATGTGGTGCGCGAAGGCCAGTTGGTTCACCTGGACCGCGCGGGCAGCGATGTGCGCATCGATGCCAACGGTGAGGCGACCGTGCTCTGGCTCTCAGGCGAACCGATTGATGAACCGGTGGTGGGCTACGGCCCGTTCGTCATGAACAGCGAGGCCGAGATTCACCAGGCGATGGCGGATTTCAACAGCGGGAAATTTGGCCAGGTACCGGCTTGATCTGGGGATCTGCCCACGCTTCGAGCAGCGCCGGGCAAACGGATGGAGATCGACCTGAGTTGAAGCGGAGCGCTTCCAACGCTGGCGGTACCGGTGGAACAGTAAGGCGCGGCCTTGCCCATGGCCACCGGGGTCGGGTTGTCCCGCCGCACACCGTCTTTCACCGCCACCACTTCGGCCATGACGGACATTGCGACTTCGGCAGGGATCTCGCTGCCGATGTAGAAGCCAGCCGGGCCGCGCAGGGTTGCAGGGCTGCGTGTGAAAGGCCGAAGTGTTCGCTCAGGCGGGCATGGCGCTGGTCTCTGTTGCGCGTGGAGCCAA
>JAABRN010000212.1 GCA_011390855.1 Hydrogenophaga sp.
ACGTCATCACCCGCCTGGCCGAGGCACTGGCCGAATGGTTCCCCCAGCACGCCGCCAGCATGGACGCCGGCCTGGCGCTGCACCTGAAATCGGTGGGATTCGACACCCAGACAGAAACCCTGTCCGACCCCAGTCTGGTGCGCCTGGCCAGCATGAGCGGTTGCGGCAGTGTGAGCTGCAGCTGAGGTCAAACGACCGTCAACTGGGCGAGCACGCACGGGTGCGCGAGCGGTTGCGGCGTCAAGCGCGGGCCAGATCAAGCAACGCCTGCCCCGTGAGGCGGTAACGGATCCACTCGGCTTGCGGGCGCGCACCCAGGCTGTCGTAAAACGCGATGGCGGTTGTGTTCCAGTCCAGCACGCTCCATTCAAACCGCCCGCAGTCGTGCTCCACCGCCATCTGCGCCAGGCGGCGAAGCAATGCCTTTCCTGCACCCGATCCACGGTGCTTCGGAGAAACGTACAGATCCTCCAGGTAGAGGCCGTGGCGTCCCTGCCAGGTGGAATAGTTGAAGAAATACACGGCAAAACCCACCGGCACCTCATCTTCCAGGCAAATCAGGCCAAACACGTTGGGACTGGGGCAGAACAGCGTGCGCTGCACATGCTCAGGTGTGGCCAGCACCTCGTTTTCAGCCTTCTCATAGATGGCCAGCTCACGCACAAACTGGAGGATGAGATCGGTGTCTGCGGGCACGGCAGGGCGGATGTGGAGTGTGTTCATCGATGGCGTTTCGCAGGTATTCAGATCGAAGAAGTATCTGGCGAAACACGTGCTCAGCGCTCCGCCCTGGGCGGCCCACCACTCCTCTGGCATCAAACCAGCTTGTTGACCTGCGTACCCAACGATCCGTCACTCGCCAATGGGAGATCGCCCACCACAGCGTTCAGCAGCGCATGGGACGCCGATTCCTGCACTTCCATCGCTTTTTTCAGCAGGTTGATCTGGGCGTCTTGAGAGCTCTGGTTGTTGCGCGTCTGAAGCACGCGATCCACGAGCAAGGCGGGTGAGATGTTCATGTCCATGTTGAATTCCCTTATGAATGTTCAATGTGTATCGGCCCAAACCAAGGTCAGCTTGAGTCGCTGGCGGCCGTTTCGCCATGCTCTGGCACCGCTTGCACAACCAGTAACAGAACGCACACAATCGCTCCCAAAGCATTCAATTCAGGGAGCGCCGTGCACCACCACACCCAACAAAGCCTCGCCCGGCAACAGGCGAAACCCGCCGAAAATCGCACCACGCCACCCGGGCGGCAGGCGGGCTGATGTTCAAGCGCATCGTCGACACATTTTTCGCACCGTCCACAGCGGGGCCATCGTCTGCCATCTCCCCTGGCAACGCCTCCCCGGACGCCTCCAACGCGCCACCTCCCACCCACATCGAGGCACCAGGTGCTCAGCCCCTCCACCTGAAGGCGCTGATGCGCGAGGAAAACGGCTTTCCCATGCCCGACTGGGACGCCGTCATGACCTGGCTTGCGACCATTCCTGGCGACAAGGAACAGGGCGTGGCCTGGGGCCAATGCGAACTGGCGTGGCTGCAGCACCTGCGTGAAGCCCTCGGCGAGGGCTACCGCTTGCGCGTGGCCGACCAGGTGGCCTTGCTGTCATCGAAAGACGATGCCAGCGCGCGGGCCACCCTGGCCTTCGTCAACCGTGCGCGTCAGCGCATCGTGCGCACATTGGAAGGCGTGGCCGAAGTGCCCGGTTGGGGGTATGACGTGGTGGTGGTGTTCGACGACCACGACACCTACTACCGTTACGCGGCCAATCACTACCCCGAAGACGGCGAGTTCGCGCTCAGCAGCGGCATGTACCTGGGTGGAGGCTGCGGGCACTTCGTCACCGTGAAAGACCGGCTCGACACCATCGAACCCGTGATCGTTCACGAACTCACCCACGCCCTGCTGGGGCACCTGCCCATCCCCGCCTGGCTCAACGAAGGCCTGGCCGTGAACACCGAGCAGCGCTTCTACCCGCAGGCGAGCGGCGCCCACCGCGGTGGGTACGAAGCATCGCGACAGCACGCCCGCCACCAGCGCTTCTGGGGCCCGGCCGAGATTCAGCAATTCTGGTCAGGCGACTCGTTTCACCGGCCTGACGAAGGCAACGAACTCTCGTACGACCTGGCACGCATCCTCACCGCCCAGTTCGCCGCAGACTGGCCCCGGTTCCGGGTCTTCGCCAACATGGCCGATTCGGCCGACGGCGGCGCTGCTGCTGCTCGTGAACACCTTGGTTTGGAACTGGGCCAGGCGGTGTGTGCGCTGCTGGAGCGGGAATACACGGTGGCGCATGAGCCGGAGCCAGGAAGGTGGAGAGTAGATGCGACCCACTGAATCTCTGGCCCCGCCGCATGCCGTTTCAACTACGGGGCATACAAAATAAACGCAGAAGTTGCCAACTCAGGTGTTGGCAGTTGATCTGGCCGTACAGCGCCTCATCTCTTTGGCCTGCTACAGGCAGTTCACCGGCAGGTGAGCTTTGGCAATGTCAGTCTTGTCGGCACCCATCGCCACCATCTTCTCGGGCGCCTTCGCATGGCCACAAACCCAGGCCACCGGCACGATAGGTGCGTCTTCCACCACGGCGGGGCGCAGCGTCAGCGTCTTGCCTTGCAGGGCGCCGTTGGCACGGTTGCCGAACAGGATGTGGATCGCACCATCCTCCACCGTGATCGACTTGACCACGTTATTGACCATCTTGTCGGCCTCTGGCAAGCCCGCACTTTCGTTGTCCTCAGGCAGGGTCTGCGCGGTGGACCAGGCGGCGGCCACCGGCGCTTTGGCGATGTTTGCCAGCGGCATGGCCTCCACAATGTGTTCGCGGATGTACTTGCCGGACAGGCTGGGTACGGCCATCAGCGCGATGATGGCGATGATGGCCACCACGACCATCAGTTCGATCAGCGAAAAGCCGTGCTGGCAACTCTTGGCAGTGTTCACATGCGTGCAGGCGATCTGGCGCCGGGTGGGGATGGTGGCATTCTGCGGCATTCGCGAGGTCTGCCCATGCAGAGCATGAGAAGCTTCGGCGGCGATACACGTGCCGCCTTGCATTTCCCCAGACCGGTCGCATGGAAAGCGCCGTACGCCCCCTACTCCACCGGTGGCTGAATCCACCCCGGCAGATTCGCCTGATCCATGCGGGTCTTCTCCGCAGGAAAGTAAGCCGACGGCGGTCGTCCATAGCACCTCGTCCACACCTTGGCAAAGTGGGCCGAATCCACAAAGCCGGCCATCTGAGCCACTTCGGTGAGCGAGTGGCCACGGCCCATGTAGCGGGCAGCGGAGCGGATCTTGTTGGACAGGCTGTAGGTGCGCAGGCACACGCCCACCTGACCGGAAAAAAGGCGGGACGCATGTTCGATGGACAGGGACAGTTCTGCCGCCAGCCCTGAGAGGCTGCGCGACGGTTCCTGGTCGATGGCAGACATCATCCAGCGCACGCGCTCGTCGAGTTCGGGTGGTGGTGGAAAGGCTTGCGCCAGCTGCGCCACGGCTTGCCGCACAGCCTTGTCCAGGGCGGGGCCTGTCAGGTTTTGCCTGAGAAACTGGTTGCCGATGTCTCGAAGGGCGTCAAGATTCAGGTGGTCGAGGCACATCGCGCCTTCGGCGGGCACGGCACCCCTCAACCGGCGGAAGTGCGGATGCGAGGGCTCAAGATCGACCAGCACAAAGGGCACACCACCGGCACGCAACACGCGGGGCACCAGCGGCGCCACCATGACCAACTGGCCGCTCAGGGTGCCGTGTTCGGTTTCCACTTCCAACGATGTGGATGGGTCCAGCGTGTGAAGCAGCGTGACAGAGTGCCTGCAGGCACGGCTTTCAAGGCCGGAGCAGACGTAGGTGATGCTGTCGCCCTGCAAGCGTGCGTGTGCCTGGGGGCCACGCGCAGCGCCGATTGCGGGGCCGCCCGGGTTGGGCGGGAGGTTCGAACTCGGCGGCATGGCGGTCATGCGGGCTCCCTTGTCGTGTCTGTGGGCCTCCCTTTCAACGCACCGAATGGCCCACACCCTTCGGAACGGCGTCAGGGCCTGTTCACACCATTTTTCCAAGATGCGTTGCGGATCAAAAAGGCCATGCGCAAGGCGCGAAACGCAGCCGGGGTCGCCCCCCGGCAAGGCTTCGCAACGCCGCGCATGGCCTTTTTGGCCGCAACCCGAAGGGAATGGGTTGAAAACAGCGCCACTCGTTGTTGCACTCCTAGGCCAGACATCCAGTCTGGCCGTCGTCACGCGCCTAGATTGGCGCTGTTTTCAACCCATTCGCACTTGGAAAAATAGTGTGAACAGGCCCTAGCTCCCCATATGACATCGACAAATCTGTCGCCCATGTTCTCAACCAGGCACGGCCCAAGTGGAATGTTCTGCTTTCGTCCGCCGCCACTGAGATACGAAACAGGTCCCGTGATGCGTGCGCATTGGCTTTGAAAGTCCATGGTGCGGTTTCAACCGGGTTTGACACCCGATGTGAGGTGAACAAGTCAGGCCAGGGCCATCGACGCTTGAGTGGAATCGGGTCGCAAGGGCCATGGACCTGGCGAAGACACGCAGGTTGTTCTGAATCAAACAGGCGGTCTGTGCGGCAGCGGACATGTCCCATGCAGACAGATCCGCGCCAGACGCAGGCGAACTTGCCGACCTTTCATCTCCGGACTTGCATGCGTACGCCAACGAACAGAAACCACCGGAGTTCGCCAGCACACTCAACCGGGCCAACAAGTGCAGGGTGTCCCTGCCTCCGGCTCCCTACTTACCTGGAGAATTCATTCCATGACCTACCGAGGCGAGCGTTCCCGCGAATTGGACACCGAACAAGGTCGGGTGTTCGAAGTGTCGAAGGTTCGCCTGGCGGCGGACGGGCAGGTTCTGGACGTGCTGTGGGGCGAGGTGACCTCTGCGTCTGGCCTCGATGTTGGCGCCGAGGTACAGGCGACCGCCTCCGAGGTGATGGATGCGATCCACGATCGTGCCGTTGTCCTTGCGCTGTTCGAAACGTCCGAGGCGCATACCAGAAAACGCCCGTTCGTCATCGTGCTTCTTCCCGGAGGCGGGGAGCGCCTTGCCCTCGACGGGCCTGCGGTTCAAGGCCAAGAACTGGTTGACCTGAGGCCTCTCGAAGCACTTGAAGTGGGTCATCCGGACAACCGCACCACGCAAGATCCCGTGTATTCAAGAGCCCGTCCACCCATCCATGCGGTGTCCAAGGTCAGGCTGGATGCAGATGGCCGGATCACTGCGGTTCTCTGGGGAAGGGTGGACCCCAAAACGAACGATTGGGCATCACCGGAGGTCGTTGCGCCAGTGGAGAAAGCGGCCGATGCACTCCTGGCCAGACATCAGGTTTTTGCGCTGTTTCCATCGACCCATGGGCATCTGCCCGAGCGCCAGTTCGTCGTGGCCGATTACGACGGCACCAGGACGACCATCGTGCTGGATGGGCCAGCGACTCACGAGCGCGAGGTCCACCACATGGACCGCCTGGACGTGGCGGATTGATGGAGTTCAAGGACTATTACAAGGTCCTTGGCGTACCGCGCGAGGCGAGTGCCGATGACATCAAGAAAGCCTTCCGGAAACTGGCTCGCAAGTACCACCCTGACGTGAGCAAGGTACCGGATGCAGTCGCGCGCATGAGCGAACTCAACGAAGCCAACGCGGTGCTCTCGGATGCCGAGAAGCGTGCCGCCTACGATTCCATTGGACAAGATCGGCGAACGGGAGAGAACTTCACGCCGCCACCTGGCTGGGACGCCGGGTTCGAATTCAGTGGACGCGGCCCACCCATGGCTGATGGCGATCACAGCGCCTTCTTTGAGGCGCTTTTTGGGCGGATGGGTGGGCAGGCCAGAGCCCAGCGCCGTGGGCCAGCAGACGCAAGCAACCACAGCGCAAGAGGCGATGATCATCACGCCTCGATCCTGCTCGACATCGAGGACGCGTGGCAGGGCGCGCACCGCTTGATCACGCTCAAGTCACCCAGAATCAATGCCGACGGGCGCACCGAGCTGGTTGAAAGAACGCTTGAGGTCAATATTCCGCCCGGTGTGAAGGCGGGGCAGTTGATCCGCCTCGCTGGACAGGGTTCTGCGGCGTTCGGTGCCGCGGCGGCGGGTGATCTGCTGCTGGAAGTTCACTTCCGTCCCCATGCACGGTTTCAACTGGATGGCGCCGATCTGATCATGGCATTGCCTCTTGCTCCCTGGGAGGCCGCTTTGGGCGCGGTGGTGCCGGTGACCTTGCCCGATGGCCGCACGCTCAAGGTGCGTGTGCCTGAAGGCACGCAGGGCGGACAGGTGATCACGGTGCGCGGTCGTGGCCTGCCGGCCAGAAACCCCGGGGACCTGGACCTGAATGTGCGGGTGGTCTTGCCGAACGCGCAGGACCCTCAGGCCAGGCGGCACTATGAGCAGATGGCCGCGGGCTTTCCTGAGTTCGATGCACGCAAGCCAGCAACCGCGGAGCAGCAGCAGGACTCGGAAGGAAGCTCAGGATGAAAGACAACGTCTATCAATTTCACGCGGTACTGGACGAGGTCTGGCTTGAATTGCCCGATCTGTGCCACCTGGCGGGTGTGCCCGAAATCTGGGTCAGACAGCGGCTGGCGGATGGTCTGCTGACGCCTGATTCCCTGTCGTCGATGGAGACCATGCGCTTTGGTGCGGGCGATTTGCGTCGTGTGATGCGCATGGCCACTCTTGAGCGTGATTTTGACGCGGTGCCGGAACTGGCGTCATTGGTGATCGACCTTGAACTGGAGGTGGCCCGTTTGCGGGCCAGGCTGCGGCGCCTGGTTGACCAGGTCGCCTGAAGTCCGATCAAGGATTGCCCGTTCGAGACGGCCGATCACTTCGGACCAGCGGCTTTGCCTGAATGCCGCAACTGCATCAGATTCCCGATCACCGACACTGAACTCAGGCTCATGGCCAGGGCAGCGATCATTAGCGACAGCAGCCAGCCTGTGAACCGATACAGCAGGCCCGCTGCCAGTGGCATGCCCAGGACGCTGTAGAGGGAGGCAAGGGGCGGGTCCTTTCCCAGGCAAATCAACGTCCACATGTTGGAGCGGCGTTGCACGATGGACCGCGCTCCGTCAACGAAGAATGACCATCCGGCCCACAGCACCATGGGCGTGGTGACGGCAAACCCGATCCGGTTTGGCGTGCCTCTTTCGAACATCTCCAGCCGGTGCCCGAACATCGCCAGGACAGGGACGACCACGGTCAGCGTCAGCGTCAGCGTCCGGTAGAAGCGCCGCTGCAGGTCACGGCGTTCCTTGTTCTCGTCCTTGTCACACGGCGCTCATTTGCGCTTCTGGATCACGACCCATGCCAGCAAGCCAACGATGACGACCAGAAGGATCGGAATCCACACACCGCTGTTCGTGCCCAGCCATCCACCGTGCCAGCCGCCCCCGCCCATCATGTGTCCGGCCTGCGCGTGAACAAGGACGGGATGTCCTGCCAGAGCCGCTGCGGCCACGGCGGCGGCGATGTTGAGCTTCAATGTCATTTGTCTTCCTCTTCAAAAACGGTGCGTCGCATTCGACTGCAAAGCCCCGACACTGCGCCAATCAGGCGAACCCGTCCGTGCGGGACCATACGCGGGGGACCAGCCTGGTCGAACGTTTGCGCAGCCGATGATGCAGCTTGTTTGTGGTCTGGGTTGAGCCGTGTCGCACTTGGCATTGGCGACCTGATTGATCTCCAACGCCACAGGCTGGTTTAAGCGAGGCGGTCATCGTGACCTTCTTCCATGAGCGAACAGTACCTGGGCTGCCCACACAGGGCCTGCCCGGCAGGGGGTTGAGACGGCGCTGCGACTTGTGCGCGCTATCGAACAGACGGTTGGGGCATGCTGCCACCAGACTGACCGGTGGTGCAAAGGCTGATGGCTTTGCGCAATAGCCTCCCGGCACGCCACTCAGTTGCTGCACCGCCCCATTCGGATCGCGTGGCCGCTCAACGGTGAATCCCCAACTCTGGAAACCCCATGAAAATTTTGATGATCTTGACCTCGCACGACCAACTTGGCGACACCAGCAAAAAGACGGGGTTCTGGCTTGAGGAGTTCGCTGCGCCGTATTACGTTTTCAAGGATGCCGGCGCTGAAATCGTGCTTTCTTCTCCCAAGGGCGGGCAGCCACCTCTGGACCCCGCAAGCGACGGCGAAGACGCGCAAACCGATGACACCCGCCGGTTCAAAGCGGACCCAGCGGCCATCGATGCACTGGCCCACACCATCCAGCTGGACAAGGTGTCGGCCGAGGGCTTCGACGCGGTGTTCTTTCCGGGCGGTCATGGCCCCCTGTGGGACCTGGCAGAAGACAAAAACGCCATCCATCTGATTGAAACGATGTTCACCGCTGGGAAGACGGTATCAGCGGTCTGCCATGCGCCGGCTGTGTTTCGCCACACGAAGTCAGCTGACGGCTCGCCACTGGTCAATGGCAAGAAGGTCACGGGGTTCACCAACACCGAGGAAGACGCCGTGCAACTGACCCAGATCGTTCCGTTCCTGGTTCAGGACATGCTCGTGGCAAACGGGGGGCTGTATCACAAGGGCGAGGACTGGCAGTCTTTTGTGGTCACCGATGGTCAACTGATCACGGGACAAAACCCCGCCTCGTCGGCCGCAGCCGCGCGAGCCGTGCTCGCACAACTGCAGGCGGCTTGAAAGGCCCGACCCAGCTTCCTCCCGGAGCGCTCCGGGCGTGTCAAGGTGCCGCCAGGTGTGTACCCGGCGCACGCAAGAGACACATCTGTTGATGGTCCGTACTTGATTGCAGCTGCCAGTCAGGTTGCCAAGGGTGACTGCAGCGCTCCCGACCACGGTCTTCCCATTCACGAGTCAGCGCCTGACCGCAGACCGCCTGGAAACGTGGTTCGGGCTTGCGCCGACCGACCGAACACAATACCTTCCAAGGGTGGCGCCTGCTGCACAGCGTCGTTCTTGAGCCGGTCATACGCGCTGCGAATCACGCTGTGACACTCACAGCTATGGACCTCCAGGGCCGCGCGGTCGAGCACTGAGATCTGACCGCGGCCGTTGCGGATGATCCCGGCTCTCTGCAGCCGAAGTGCGCCCACGGTCACGCCCTCCCGCCTGACACCCAGCATGCTGGCTGCGCGTTCCTGGGTGATGTGAAACACGTTGTCGGGCTGTCGATCCAGATGAACAAGCAACCAGCGAGCGAGCTGCTGGTCGGTCGAGTGGTGGCGGTTGCAGGCCGATGTTTGTGACATCTGCAGAAACAACGTTCGGGTGTAGTTCAGCAGGTGATGCATCAGCTGCTCCGAACGCTTGGCTTGCTGGGCGATGGACTGGGCTTTCATTCGATAGCCGTACCCGCCTCGCACCACCAGCGCGGTGTTCTGCGCAGTCACCGTGCCGGTGGAGGAGGTGCCGTTGTTGGCGTTGCTGCTGCCCATGAAGGCATCCACGCCCACCATGCCCTCACTGCCCACCGCAGCCACCTCCACAGTGGCGCCATCCATCATGGTGGAGATCAACGACACCACGGCTGTGGCCGGAAAGTACACATGGCGCAGGCTGGTGCCTGCCTCATGCAAGGTGCTGCCTGAAGGCATTTCCACCCATTCAATCTGGGACTCGATACCACGCCAGTCAACAACGGGCAGGGCCGCCAACAGCTGGTTTTTCTCGCGATGGGACACGGTTGTAGATGACATGCATTGCGCCTTTTGATTCTTGTACTTCGAACACCACCGGGTGCCGGGAGGCAGCTGGCGTTGTGCATTGAGAGCAGCGTTTTGAAGGGCCTTGCTGCTCTCAGTGGCGCAATGTATGTGGACTGGTCTGGGCGAAACATGTCAAAAGACACAGGGTCGTGTATCGCTCTGGTAAAGATCAGCGAGACGTCTGTGCAGACCCATTCGTGTTCCACTTTTTTATCGATCAGTTTGGCGAGTGATCCCTGGTTGCAGGCTGGCGCTGAACAGAATGTCCTCCTGCGCGGAGACCGGAAGTCAGCGGGGAGCCAGTGATCACAAGCCGAGGCCACTCGCCCTGCCCGCCCGCGCGTTTGGCGCCCCCAACCAGCAACAGATGCCAAAGGGGGTGAAAGCGCGTTGATGATTGGTGGCTTGCACAGACACCCGTCGACACCCTAAGGTCCATCGCGTCTTCCGATTGCCCACGCCAAGCAGTCGTGGCCCTGGCCCGGTAGACCGTCGCAGGCCAGGCTCACCTACTTCTGGTCGTCCAATCGAAGGTCTGTGACTGACAACCGGGTGCCACAAACCCGCAGCTACGTACCGACCACACGCAGCCGCCGCATCACCGCCTTGCCAGCCTCCACCGCAAGAAACAGCAATGCACTCAAGCCCAAGATGACAAGCCAGGATTGGCCGTCGAGGGCTGCTGTTTTAAATAGCTGCTGCATTGGCGACAGGTAGGTAAATGCCAGCTGAAGCAGGATGAGCAGCGCCCCCATCCACAGCACCATCGGGTTGCCACTGAAGATGTGCCGCGTGAATGCCGATGCGGTGAAGCGGCGAACCGAGAACAGGTAAACCAGTTCACTGGCAACCAGCATGTTGACGGCAGCCGTCCGGGCGACTTCGGTGCTGCTGCCGCGGGCCAGTTCCCATTGAAAGGCGGCAAAGGTCACGGCCATCATCAATGCGCTGACATAGAGAATGCGCAGACCGAGCACTCGCGTCACCAACGGCTCGCGCGGCGGGCGTGGGGGCCGACGCATGACATCGGCTTCGGCTGGCTCGAACGCGAGTGCCAGTGCGAGCGTGACGGCCGTGACGAGGTTGACCCACAACACCTGGCCGGCCGTGATTGGCAAAGTCAACCCCGCATAGACCGCGATCAGAATGAC
>JAABRN010000201.1 GCA_011390855.1 Hydrogenophaga sp.
GGCGCGTCTGGAGCTGACCGACGGCCAGCTCGAGTTGCCTGGCGTGTTCGAAGAAACCGATCTGCCGCTGCAGCGGCTCCAGGCCGATGCGGTGTGGCGTTTGAATGGCGAGCAGATCGAGGTCGATCTTGACGGGGTGCGCCTGGCCAACGCCGATGCCGAAGGCACGGCCAGCGTGCGTTGGCGCACCAGCGACCCGCAAACCAGCCCGACGGGTTCGCGCTTTCCCGGCGTGCTGGAGCTCGACGCCACCCTGACCCGCGCGCAAGGCACCAGCACCCATCGCTACCTGCCCTTGAGCGTGGGTCCCGATTCCCGGCGCTACGTGCGCGAGGCGATACGGGGTGGGACCTCCAATCGGATTGAATTCCGGGTCCGTGGCGAAGTCGACAACCTGCCCTTCGATACACCGGGTAGCGTGGGTGTGTTCCGCATTGCGGCCCGGCTTCAGGACGTGGACCTGGCGTATGTGCCTCCTTTCTTGCTTTCGACGGGGGACACGCCCTGGCCCGCCCTGCAAAAGGTGAGCGGCCAGCTGGTTCTGGATCGCGCGTCGTTGCGCATCACTGGCATCGCCGCTGACGTGCAAGGCGCGCCCGATGTGCGCCTGAGCCGGGGTGAGGTCCGCATCGACGATCTGTCCGAACGCGCCACACTGCTGGTCAAGGCGCATGCTGCCGGACCGGCGACCGAGGTGCTTGAGGTGCTCAAGACCTCACCCCTGAACGACATGACCGGGCGTTCACTGGCACAGGCCGAAATGACTGGCGTGGTGGACCTGGGCTTTGACCTGAGCCTGCCCCTTTCCGACGTGAATGCTGCGCAGGTCAGGGGCTCGGTGCGATTCCCCGGCAACGATGTCCAGATCAGTCCGAATTCACCTTTGCTCGGCGGCGCGACCGGGCTGTTGCAGTTCACCGACCGCGATTTCAGCATCACCAACGCACAGGCCGGTCTCTATGGTGGCCAGGTGCGTTTCGAGGGCGGCATGCCCGCAGTCGAGCCCGGGCAGCCCTCACCCATCCGGTTTCGGGGCCAGGGAACGGCGAGCGCCGAGGGCCTTCAGCGGGCCGGATTGGGCTTCGTCTCACGCCTGTTTCAGAACACCACCGGCAGCACCAGCTATGCCGCGCAACTGGGGTTCAGAGGCGGTGAGCCTGAGTTGGTCTTGACGAGCGACCTCAAAGGCATGGCGCTGAATCTGCCGGCACCGCTGAACAAGGCCGCCGAAGAAAGTGTGCCACTTCGATTCGAGAGTGCGGTGGCTTCCATGGTGGGTGATCAGGCCGCTGCCGATCGGCTGACTGTCTCTCTGGGCCCGTCTGCGACACCTGTTCTGGCTTTGCAGTACGAGCGCGATCTGAGCGGCGTGGAGCCCCGCGTGTTGCGCGGCAGCCTGGCCAGTGGCTTGCGGGAGGATGAGTCGGCGCCGATGCCTGCTCAAGGGGTGCTTGCCAACATTTCCCTCGACCAGATCGATGTTGACCAGTGGAAACGCGCTTTCGCTTCTGCCACTGGCGCAGCGCCCCGAACAGCCGCAACGACCACAGGGTCGGCCACTTCCGGTTCGGCTGATGACGCGAGCCTGGGCTACCTGCCCACCACCCTGGCCGTTCGTGCCAACCGCATCACAACCGACGGGCGCAGCTTCAACAAGGTGGTGGTGGGCGGCTCGCGCGTGGGCACACTCTGGCGCGCAAACATCGACGCCGACGAGCTCAACGGCTACGTGGAGTACCGTCCATCCGGTGCCAACAGCGCAGGCAGCATCTACGCCCGGCTTGCCAGGCTGGACCTGCCCCCCAGTGCCGCCACCGACGTGGAGCAGCGCTTGCAACAACCCGGAAGCGTTCCCGCGCTTGATATCGCGGTAGACGACCTCGTGCTGGCCAGCCGGCGCCTGGGCCACGTGGAAATCGAGGCTGTCAACGTGGGAGGCTCGGCCCAAGTGCGTGAATGGCGACTGAACCGCCTTGTCATGCAAGTGCCTGAAGCCCGCTTCAGCGCCACTGGCAGCTGGGCCGCTCTCGGTCCGCCGGTGGAAGGGAGTGCGTCAGACGGCGTGCGACGCACGGCGCTGAATTTCAAGCTCGACATCGAGGATTCGGGTCAGCTGCTGGCGCGGTTTGGCCGTGAAGGCGCGGTGCGCGGTGGCAAGGGACGGATCGACGGGCGCATTGGCTGGCTGGGCTCTCCCCTGGCACTGGACTACCCCAGCCTGTCGGGTCAGCTCCAGGCAGATGTGGCAAGTGGACAGTTCCTGCAGGTCGAACCGGGTGCGGCCAAGTTGCTTGGTGTGCTGAGTCTGCAGGCGCTGCCTCGTCGTCTGGCGCTCGATTTCCGGGACGTTTTTTCTGAAGGGTTCGCTTTCGACTTCGTGCGAGGAGATGCGCGCATCGACAAGGGTGTGCTGTCCACCAACAACTTGCAGATGAAGGGGGTCAATGCGGCGGTGCTGATGGAGGGAACAGCCGACATCGGCCGCGAAGAGCAGGACCTCAAGGTGGTGGTGGTGCCTGAGATCAATGCGGGTACCGCCGCCTTGATCGCTACCGCCATCAACCCGGCCGTCGGGCTGGGCACCTTCCTGGCGCAGTTTCTGTTGCGTGAGCCCTTGCAAAGCGCCACCACGCAGGAGTTCCGCATCACGGGCAGCTGGACCGACCCGCAGGTGGTGAAACAGGGCAAGAACGAGTCCAATGCACCACCTCCAGACACCCGGAATACCCCCACGGTCGAGTAAGCTCGGTCGTCGATTGCGCGCTGGCCTTGACTCGCGAACGATGGCCTCAGTCAAGGCCGCTGAATCTCTTCTAAGGAACTGCCATGAAAGTCGCCGCCATTCAGATGGTCTCCGGCATCAGTCTGGATGTCAATCTCAGCGAGGCACTGCGTCTGCTGCGCCAGGCGGCCAGTGCAGGCGCCGAACTGGCGGTGCTGCCCGAGTACTTCTGCTTCATGGGTCAGAAAGATGAAGACAAACTCGTGATCGCGGAGACGCCAGGTCTGGGTACCGTGCAAGACTTCCTCTCTGACGCGGCGCGCGACCTCAAGCTCTGTGTGGTGGGCGGCACACTGCCGATGGCCACCGACGATCCCACCCATGCCGCCAACGCTTCGCTGGCCTTCAATGCCAAGGGTTTACAGATCAGTCGCTACGACAAGATCCATCTGTTTCGTTACGACAATGGCCGCGAGAGCTACGACGAATCGGCGGTGCTGCAAGCGGGTGATACCCCCATCACCTTTGACCTGCGCTCGCGCAATGGTGATGAATGGCGCATCGGGCAAAGCGTTTGCTACGACCTACGGTTTGCCGAGCTTTACCGCGCGCTGGCAGCTGACCTGCTGCTGGTGCCAGCGGCGTTCACCCACACCACGGGCTCTGCGCACTGGGAGGTGCTGCTTCGCGCACGTGCCATTGAGAACCAGGCCTATGTGATTGCCAGCGCGCAGGGCGGCCGCCATGAAAACGGTCGGCGTACCTGGGGGCACAGCATGGTGATCGATCCCTGGGGTGAGGTGCTGGCGATGCAAGCCGAGGGCCCAGGCGTGGTGATGGCGGAGCTGGACATCCAGCGACTGCGAGGCGTGCGCGAGCAATTGCCGTCCTTGCAGCACCGAAGGCTGGGATGAAGCAGGCGCCTCCTGCGCCGCTGACGCGGCTTCCCCTCTTTGGCGCCTGCGGCCTGGAAGGTGGCGATGTCTCGGGCCGACGGAACCGGACCCTTGTCGCCCCTGGAGGGGAGCCTCTCGCTCTTTGCTGGTTGCGTTCCTGCTACTGGG
>JAABRN010000202.1 GCA_011390855.1 Hydrogenophaga sp.
GAAGCTTTCATCGGCCTCCACAATCCGCGCCTCGATCATCACCTGTCGCACAGGCACATCGAGTCGGCTGATCAAATCCTGTATTTGCTCCAGGCGCGAAGGAATATCCGTCACGAACAGCTGGTTGGTACGAGGCTCTGGAATGACGCTGCCGCGAGGTGACAGCAGACGGGCCGAGGCCCCACCTTCTACCGTGGAGGACGTGCCGCCATCGCCGCGGAGCTGAGCGGAGATATCGGCCACCTTGGCGTAGTTCAGCTGGAAGGCCTGTGTGCGCAACGGCTCCAGGGTTTGCACTTGGGCAGCCGCCTCGAACTCCTGACGCTCACGCGCGGTGATTTCGTCGATGGGTGCCACCCAGATGACGTTACCGGTCTTGCGCTGACCCAGGCCCTTGGCTTGGAGGATGATGTCGAGCGCCTGGTCCCAGGGCACATCTCGCAGACGCAAGGTGACCGTACCAGTCACGCTGTCAGAGGTGATGATGTTGAAGTTGGTGAAATCGGCAATCACCTGCAGCAACGAACGCACTTCGATGCTCTGGAAGTTCAGGGACAGCTTCTCCCCCGTATACCCAATGCCCGGCGAGAGCTTGTTCGGATCCACCTTGACCTCGCGGACCTCCAGCACGAACTGGTTGTCACTCTGGTATGCACTGTGCTCCCAGACACCGGAGGGCTCTACCAGGAGTCGGACCCGATCACCCACTTGGGTAGCGGTCACGGTTTTCACCGGGGTGCCAAAATCGGTCACATCCAGTCGGCGGCGCAACCCCTCAGGCAACGAAGTGCTCATGAACTCCACCAGCAGGCTGCGACCCTGTTGGCGGATATCTACACCCACCTGGTTGTTCGTCAGATCGACGATCACGCGGCCTGCGTTGTCGGTCCCACGGCGAAAGTCGATGTCGGCCAGAGGGGCCACATCGCTGAGCCCGCTTTCTGCAAAGGTGCGGCTGCCAGAGGGTGCAGCCGCTGCAGCAGGGGACTCCAGCACCACCAGAAGCACGTTGCCATCCTGGGTGGTTTTGTAGTTGACGGCCTGATTGAGGTTCAGCACGACGCGGGTGCGATCACCGGCCTCCACCACGTTGGCCGAACGCAAATTTCCCTGACCCAGTTCCACCAGGTTACGCCCTATGCCGTTGCTGGCTCCGGCAAAGTCCAGCGCGATCCGTGCGGGCGACTGGATGGTGAACCCCACCGGTGCGCTGGTGAGGGGCTGCGTGGTTTCTATCCTGACGATCTCGGCACCAGCCTGGTTGGTGGCAGACAAGGACTTGATCGCCAGCTGCGCCTGGGCCCAGCCCGCTGCAGTCAGCGCCGACACCAACACGACGGCTTTGCCCAGGTGGCGCCAAATGGTGGCGTTCTGAACTGGGATTGCGCTATGCGTACTCATTTTGTGGTTCCCTCTTGAAGCTGCAGTGCCGCGGGCCGCTCTATCCATTCACCCACTCCGTCTTGAGCGATCTCGCGCAGTGTGATTTCAGTCTCGGTGATGCTGGTCACCCGGCCGTAGTTTTGGCCCATGTAGTTTCCTACCGTCACCTGATAGAGCAGTCCACCCGCGCGCACCAGCGCTACCTTGCGGCCGGACTGGTCCAGGAGGCCCACCATGCTCATCGTATCCAGAGGCACGAGTTCAAGCGGCTCCTTGCGCCGGTTGAGTTCGGCCGCCACCAGCGCCGCGTTGCGCGTCGATGTGGCCTGCACACCGAGTGCCACGGTGAATTTGTCGGTGCTGAAAGGCTCCACCGCGCCGGCGGTGGTGTAAGCCTGCGGCTCGAAGGGTACCGGCTCTTGCACGGGCTCTATGCGCGGCTTCAACGTGTTTCGCTGACCCGCCATCCACTGCGTCAGGTCGTCGTTGGTGGAAGAGGTACACCCCGTCAGAGCCATCACTGTGGCGAGAGCAGTCAGGCGCCCGGTCATCTTGGGGAGGAACTTCATTGGCGTGCCCCCTGTGCTGGGCGTGCAGCTGCTTGCTGCGCAGCGACCTCTTCCAGATCCAGGTAACGGAAGGTCTTGGCAGTGGCATCGAGGGTGAGCGTCCCGGCCCGGTTGGCCACCGGTGCAATCCGCATGTCATTGAGCGTCACGATGCGCGACAGATTCGCTACGTCACCTGCGAACAAACCGATATCGTGGTAAGTGCCCGTCACCCTCAGGGCGATGGGCAATTCGGCGTAGTACTCCTGAACGTTCACCTGCCCCGGCCGGAACAGCTCGAACTGCAGGCTGCGACCCAGACCTGCCTGGTTGATATCGGACAACAAAGCATCCATCTCAGCCTTGCTGGGCAGCTGTTTCTCTAGCTGGGTGACGTACTGCTGCACCTGCTCGAGCTGCTGGCGCAGCGCATCCAGGTTGATGGCCTGGCCCAGCTTGTTGGTGTATTCGGTCCTGAGGGTCTGCTCGCGGGCGGTTTCCGCCTCCAGTTGCTCCTTGAAGCCACTTAGCCACACGTACCAAAGCGCTACTACCGTGACCACCGCTGCAGCCAGCAGAAGGAGGTTGCGCGGCAAGTCGGGCCACAGGCTGGGGTCATTGGGATCCAGACCCGTGAACTGCGCCTTGATCTTCTGCTGATAAACAGCGAAGTCAATCGATGATTTTTTGCGTTTCGTCGCCATGGTTGCTCACATCCAGGACAGGTGACTCAGCTGCGGGGACGCGCGGCTGCACCGCCGGCCCCCGCAGGCGTGGCGGCTTCATCGGCGGGGGCATCCGGGCCACGGGTTTGCGTGACGCGAATAGTGAAGTTCGAGACCCGGCGGGACTGCTGTGAAGCCAGCTGAACGCTGGCAGCCACAATTTCTACCAACTCGGGACGCGTGAGCCATGCGCTGTTGGTGCTGAGGTTGCGGAGCAGCTCAGAGACACGCTCCTGCGACTCTGCAGTTCCTGTGAGCAGCACGGAGCGTCCTTGCTGGGTCAAGGTGCGCAGATAAACCCCCTCGGGGAGCTGGCGGACCATCTCCTCCAGAAGGTGCACCGGCAGGTTCCTGTCGGCCTGCAGGTTTTCCACAGCAGCTTGGCGAGATTTCAGAGCGGTCAACTCTGCCTGCAACCCCGCAATGTCCTTGATCTGTGCGTCAAGCTTGGTGATTTCAGAGCGCAGGAAGGCGTTGCGCTCCATCTGGGTGTCAATTTGGCCCTGGTACCACAGGTACACAGAGCCAGCAATCAGGCCGCCGACGAGGAACGAGGCCCCAAGCTGCCCGAAGAAAGCGTCGCGCCGCTTCTTGCGAGCCGCTTCGCGGTGCGGCAACAGGTTGATGAGAATCATTGGTAGAACCTCCGCAGAGCCAGCCCGGTTGCCACCAGATAGGAATTCGACTCACCAGCCAGTTTGCGCGCCTGGACGCCCGAGCCCAGGGTCATGCCATCGAAGGGATTGATGACCTTGCAGGGGAAAGATGTTTGGGCACCCACCACCTCGGCCAGGCCGGTAAGAGCCGCCGATCCACCCGACAGAAGTATGTAATCCACCTTGTTGTGGGGCGTACTGGTGAAAAAGAACTGCAGGGCGCGGCCGATTTCCTGCGCCAGATTCTCCATGAAAGGCTTGAGCACCCGCGAAGAGTAGTCTTCAGGCAGCTCACCGTTCTTCTTTTTCAGGTCAGCCTCGTCGAAGGACAGGTTGTACTGGCGGGCAATCTGCTGGCTGAGCAGCATGCCGCCAAACATCTGGTCACGCTCGTAGATCACATCGTCGTTGCGTATAACCTGCAGTCCGGTGTTCTGGGAACCCACCTCAAACAGGGCAATCAGCATGTCC
>JAABRN010000203.1 GCA_011390855.1 Hydrogenophaga sp.
GGGTGCGCCTTTTTTCCCTGGCTTGGCCAAAGGCTCGGCAGGCTTCTGGATCAGTTGCATCAGGCGCAGCACCTGGGTGCGACCGCCACGCGCTGGCAACACCGCGTCCACCGCAGCCCGTCCACGAGAGCCATAGAGCACGGCACCTACCCGGTTGCCGTGGCGGCTGATCAGCCGCGCGAGCACCGCTACGAAGTCGCGCAGCACCTGGCTCTTGTGCTGGTCGCCGGAACCAAAGTCCACCGACGGGCTGAGGTCGAGCAGAAACCAGGCGGCCATTTCGCGGTCTTCAGTGAACACACGCACATAAGGCGTCTGCTGTCGCGCGGTGACGTTCCAGTCGATGTGGCGCACGTCGTCGTGGTGCTGGTATTCGCGCAGGTCCGCCAGATCCAGGCCGGTGCCACGCATCAGGGTGCGGTAGTCGCCCTGCAGCAAGCCGTCGAGTCTGCGAATTACTGTCCACTCCAGCCGACGCATCAAGGCATCTGCGCGTTCGGGCACCTCAGTCGACAGCGCCGGGGCGGGCACGGCCGACGCCCCAGAGGGTTGCGACTTAAAGAGGCCGAAGAACATGTTTCACCCTCGCATTTCAGTTCCGTACCACGCCAGAACACGATCCGAAGCGAGTGAAGTGCCCCTGCCAGGGGCACCGAGGAACCGCCCTTCAACAAGCTCAGGACGCGCCTCTGAGGCCGTCCGCCCGCCGAAGGCGAGTGAGGGGGAAGACGCAAAGCGGCGCAGAGAGTGGCACCACCTTTCCGGAGCGCGTGTCCCGAGACCAGGGCTCCCGTGGAACCGGCTTTGCCGGGCCACAGGGCGCGTCCCCCTCCCGCCGAAGGCGAGAGAGGGGGAAGACGCGAAGCGGCGCAGGGGGTGTTTCATATCAAGCCGCCCGCTTCTCGTGTTCGAGCGGCTTGGCCGGCGGCGTGACAGCAGCCATGATGCGGCCGATCAAGGCATCGGCATCGAGCCCTTCGGCCAGGCCTTCGTAAGACAGCACGAGGCGGTGTCGCAGAACGTCTGGCACCAGATCGGTCATGTCTTCAGGCAACGCGTAGCTGCGGCCGCGCAACATGGCGAGTGCGCGGGCACCCTCCACCAGGCCAATGGTGGCGCGCGGACTGGCACCGTAAGTGATGAATGCGCCCAACCCCTTGAGCCCATGCTTTTCCGGGGTGCGCGTGGCCGACACCAGCTTGACCGCGTACTGAACCATCGACGGGTCCACGTACACATTGCGGCACTGAGCTTGCAGGGTCGCCAGCTGATCGGTGGTGGCCACCGATTGCACCGTCACAGCAGGACCGGTGACGCGCTCGACGATCACGTACTCTTCCTCGTCGGTCGGGTAGTCCACCAGCACCTTCATCATGAAACGGTCCACCTGCGCTTCCGGCAGCGGGTAGGTGCCCTCGGTCTCGATCGGGTTCTGTGTTGCCATCACAAGAAACGGCGCCGGCACCTTGTGCGATTCACCCGCGATCGTCACCTGCCGCTCCTGCATCACTTCCAGCAACGCGCTCTGCACCTTGGCAGGTGCACGGTTGATTTCATCGGCGAGCAGCAGGTTGGCAAAAACCGGCCCCAGCGAGGTGCTGAAGTCGCCCGTTTTCTGGTTGTAGATGCGTGTGCCAATCAGGTCCGCTGGCACCAGATCGGGCGTGAACTGGATGCGTTTGAAACGCCCGCGCACCACATCGGCCAGCGTCTTGACCGTGAGCGTCTTGGCCAGCCCCGGCACACCCTCGACCAGCAAGTGCCCTTGCGCCAGCATGGCAACCATCACCCGCTCAAGAAACCGGTCTTGACCCACCACCACGCGTTTGACCTCATACAGAATTTGCTCCATGAGTTGCGCGGATTCCGGGTTGTGGGGGGTTTCCATAGGTACTCCTGATAAATCAGACAACGCTCTAAAGAGAGCGCGTAGGTGCTTCGTCCAGGGGCACCGCCGGGCCGGCTTTGCCGGACGGCTGGTGCCCTCTCCTTGAGGGGGTAACGCGAAGCGATGCGGGGGTGTTCACAACAATTCAGAACGGTGGCAATCCGGCCGCGCTGGCAGCGCTTTCGATCGGTACAGCAAAACCGATGCCAACAAAGGTTCGATGGCTGGTGGGGTTCAGAATGCCGGTGACCACACCCACCACCTCGCCACCCATGGTGACCAGCGGCCCACCGGAGTTGCCAGGGTTGGCCGCCGCATCAAACTGGATCAGGTTGCCGATTTCCTGTTCACCTTCTGGTGAGCGGAACGAGCGCCCAAGGCCAGACACCACGCCCGACGACACCGACGGGCCAATGCCAAAGGGGAATCCCACGGCCACGACCTGCTCGCCCGGCAGCAGATCGGACGTGGAGCGCATGGTGGCGGCAGGCAGGTCATCGGGAATGGTGTGGGCCTGCAACACCGCCAGATCGTTTTCTGGCTGTGCACCCACCACACTGGCGGCCGACTCCGATCCGTCGTAGAAGGTCAGCTTCAAGGTCTCTGCACCCTGCACCACATGCAGGTTGGTCAGGATGATGCCTTTGTCGACAATCACCACACCGGTGCCCACCCCTTGTTCTTCCTCTTCGCCCTTGGCATTCTTGGCGAACGACATCACCCGCACGACCGACGGCCGAATGATCTCTGCCGCCCGCGCAGCCGGCGAGGGCAAGACCTCGGTGCTCAGGGTACGCAGCACAGCCGCATCGATGTCCTTCTGGGTCAGTGCCTGGGTGCCCATGGCACCCTGTTGCAGGTTGCTCGCCAGGAGCAGGGCAGCCAACAAGGCCAGCGCTGCCCACATCACCCGCGGGTTGATGGCTGCGCGCGCCAGGCTGGCGCGCAGCCGCTGCGTGCGCCCAGGGATCGCGACTGCTTCAGTGGCTGCAGTTTCGCCACCGCCGCCCGGCGGCACTGGCGCACCGCCTGCCCCAGGCCTTGCACGGGCCGTTCGGCTGTAGAGAGCGGGCTTTCGCATGGCACCTCCTTGGAAGCTGACGGAAAACACATCATGCCGCTTTGCGGCCGCCGGCTCAAGCGGTCAACAATTGCCTGAGCACAAAGGGGAGGATTCCCCCCTCACGGTAATAGTTCACCTCCACCGGCGTATCAATGCGCAGCGTCACCGACAAATGACGCGACTGACCGTCCGGGCGGGTGATCACCAGTTGGGCGTCGCTCTGGGGGGTCAGGTCGGGGTGCGGCAGCACGTCAATGGTTTCTTCGCCCGTCAGGCCCAGGCTCTCCCACGAATCACCGGTCTTGAACTGCAGCGGCAACACACCCATGCCCACCAGGTTGGAGCGGTGGATGCGCTCAAAACTGCGCGCGACCACTGCCTTGATGCCCAGCAGCTGTGTTCCCTTGGCGGCCCAGTCACGGCTGGAGCCGGTTCCGTATTCCTCGCCGGCAAACACCACGGTCGGCACGCCGGCGTCCTGGTATCGCATCGCGGCATCGAAGATGCTCATCTTCTGTCCATGGCTTGCACCTTCAAGCTGGAAGGTGGTCCAGCCGCCCTCCTCGCGCGAGCCGCTCGCGTCCGGGGCCAGCATGAGGTTCTTGATGCGCACGTTGGCGAACGTGCCGCGCATCATCACATCGTGGTTTCCGCGCCGGGCACCATAGCTGTTGAAATCGGCCTTGAGCACGCCGTGTTCCAGCAGCCACTGCCCAGCCGGCGATTTCTCCGCGATGTTGCCTGCGGGTGAGATGTGATCCGTGGTGATGGAGTCACCGAACAGCGCCATGATGCG
>JAABRN010000204.1 GCA_011390855.1 Hydrogenophaga sp.
CCAGGCTGCTGCCACCACCACCAGAAACAGGACGGTACCGAGCAGAGCGAGTGCGTTCATGGCTTTTCCTTTGGGTGCAGTCCCTGTGTGCGGCGGGCAAAGTGCAGGAATCAAACAAATGAGAATGAGTATTATTACATAAAATGTCGAAACAGGATTGTTTGGCGGTTCATTAGAGAAAAGCTATCTACGGTATTGAGACTATCAAACTGCAAACCTGTTAGAAGGTGGCTATGATTAGCACATCGAACAGTTTGTGTCGCAGTGCAGCGAAAGCCCGAGTTGTTACAGAGACTGTCCACCGATCCCGTTTTTGCTTTTTTTCATCAACCTAGGAAATCACCATGTCCATCATCAACACCCAAGTTCAGCCCTTCAAGACCCAGGCCTTCCACAACGGCAAGTTCGTGCAAGTGTCCGACGAAACCTTCAAGGGCGAGTGGTCGGTCCTGATCTTCATGCCGGCCGCCTTCACCTTCAACTGCCCCACCGAAGTGGAAGACGCTGCCGACAACTACGCCGAGTTCCAGAAAGCCGGCGCCGAGGTGTACATCGTCACCACCGACACGCACTTCTCGCACAAGGTGTGGCACGAGACCTCCCCCGCCGTGGGCAAGGCCAAGTTCCCCCTGGTGGGCGACCCCACCCACACCCTGACCAACATGTTCGGCGTGCACATTCCTGAAGAAGGCCTGGCACTGCGCGGCACCTTCATCATCAACCCCGAAGGCACCATCAAGACCGCCGAAATCCACGACAACGCCATTGCCCGCGACGTGAAGGAAACCCTGCGCAAGCTGAAGGCCGCCCAGTACGTGGCCGCCAACCCCGGCCAGGTGTGCCCCGCCAAGTGGAACGAAGGCGCCAAGACCATTGCTCCTTCCCTGGACCTGGTTGGCAAGATCTGATCGGCCTAGCGCCCGATCTTTCCCGACCCGTCAGTAGCTGAATACCAAGGAGCCACCCATGTTGGACGATGCCATCAAAACACAACTCAAGGCCTATCTGGAGCGCGTGTCGCAACCGTTCGACATCGTGGCTTCGCTCGACGGGTCGGAGAGTGCGCAGGAAATGCGCGCACTGCTGGAAACCATTGCCAGCCTGTCGCCGCACATTTCCCTGAGCACCGACGGGAACGACGCGCGCAAGCCGTCGTTCAGCCTGCAGAGGAAGGGCACAGCGCAGAGCCTGCGCTTTGCCGCCATTCCGCTGGGGCACGAATTCACATCGCTCGTGTTGGCGCTGCTCTGGACCGGGGGGCACCCGCCCAAGGTGGAGCCCGAACTCATCGAGCAGATCCGCGCACTCGATGGCGACTACCGCTTCGAGGTCTACATGTCCCTGAGCTGCCACAACTGCCCCGACGTGGTGCAGGCGCTCAGCCTCATGTCCGTCATCAATCCGCGCGTGCAGACCGTGGTGATTGACGGCGCGCTGTACCAGGACGAAGTCAACGAACGCCAGGTCATGGCTGTGCCCATGGTCTACCTGAACGGGCAGGTGTTCGGTTCGGGTCGCATGTCGACCGAAGAGATTGTGGCCAAGCTCGACCAGGGCTCGGCCGAGAAGGACGCCGCGCGCCTGAACGCCAAAGAAGCGTTCGACGTGCTGATGGTGGGGGGTGGCCCGGCCGGCGCTGCCGCTGCGGTGTACGCCGCGCGCAAAGGCATACGCACGGGCGTGGTGGCCGAACGCTTTGGGGGCCAGACCAACGACACCATGGCCATCGAGAACTACATTTCCGTGCTGGAAACCGACGGCCCCAAGTTTGCCGCCGCACTGGAAGCCCAGGTGCGCCACTACGACGTGGACATCATGAACCTGAACCAGGCGGTGAAGCTGATTCCGGCCACCGAGGCAGGTGGAACGATTGGCGTGGAACTGGCCAACGGCGCGGTGCTGCAGTCGCGTACGGTGATTTTGTCTACCGGCGCCCGCTGGCGCAACGTGAACGTGCCCGGCGAGCAGGAGTACAAGAACAAGGGCGTGGCCTACTGCCCGCACTGCGACGGCCCGCTGTTCAAGGGCAAACGCACGGCAGTGATTGGCGGGGGCAACTCCGGCGTGGAAGCCGCCATCGACCTCGCGGGCATTGTGGCCCACGTGACCCTGATTGAATTTGCCGACCGCCTGAAGGCCGATGCCGTGCTGGTGAGCAAGCTCAAGAGCCTGCCCAACGTGACCATCATCACCAATGCCCAGACCTCCGAGATCACGGGTGCCGGTGGCAAGGTGAATGGCCTGCGCTACCGCGACCGTGCTACCGAGGTGGAACACCACCTGGAGCTGGAAGGCGTGTTCGTGCAGATTGGCCTGATTCCCAATACCGAATGGCTCAAGGGCACGCTGGAACTGAGCCGCTTTGGCGAAATTGTGGTGGACGACAAGGGCCACACCAATGTGCCAGGCGTGTTTGCCGCCGGTGACTGCACCACGGTGCCTTACAAGCAGATCGTGATTGCTGCCGGTGATGGTGCCAAGGCAGCCCTGAGCGCCTTCGACCATCTGATCCGTACGCCGGCGGCTGCGCCTGCCGCAGAGGTTTCAGAAGCTTCGCCAGAAGCGGTGGCCGCATAAGCGTTCTCTGATGGGCGGCTGGGCCGGTTTTCCGGTTTAATCAGTTCCATGCATTGTTCGCTGGTCGAATCGGAATTGCCTGACACTGCACGTCCGCCCGTCTATTCAGACCGGCGGACGTTGGCTTTGTTTGCCTACGACTGGAGCGCGCTGGGCTTCCAGCGCCAGGCGCGGCAATGGCGCTGCCAGATAGACCACGCGGGCTTCAACCTCCACGCATTCCCCAGCAACCTGCGCCTACTGGGCTTCGATGTGCAGCGCTATGCGGACCAGCTGGCACGGCAGGCGCGCAGGCTGGGGCAGAGCGGTGTGGTGTCCACCCACGAACAGTTTGGCGCGCTGGCGGCTGCGCTGCTGGCCGAGCGCATGGGCTGGCCCGGTACACCCGTGCGGGCGCTGCTGGCCTGCCAGCACAAACTGCACGCCCGCGATGTGCTGCAGCAGGTGGCCCCCGAGGCGAACATTCCCTATCAGGCCCTGCAGGTGGGTTACCACGAAGACATTCCTCACGGACTGCGTTACCCGCTGTTTGCCAAACCCATCAAGGCGGCGTTTTCGGTATTGGCCGCCCGCATGCCCGACCGTGCTGCACTGCAGGCGCACACCCGCTTTGGTTACTGGGAGGCCTGGGTCCTACGCCGGCTGGTGGAACCGTTCGACGTGCTGGCGCGTCAGGTGCTGGGCACCCAGCGCAGCGCCCACGGCCTGATGCTGGAGGCGCCGGTGGATGCACCCCAGTACAACCTGGACGGCTATGTCTACCAGGGCGATGTGCACGCCGTGGGCGTGGTGGACGCGCACATGTACCCCGGTACCCACGCGTTCATGCGTTTCGAGTTGCCCAGCCGGCTGCCGGCGGTGGTGCAGGCGCGCGCGCTGGATGTGGCGCGCCGGTTCCTGAATGCGGTCGGGTTCACGCACGGCCAGTTCAACATGGAGTTCTTCTACGACGACGCCACCGAACGGCTCAGCGTCATTGAATTCAACCCGCGCATGGCGTCTCAGTTCTCCGACCTGTACCTGCGGGTGAAAGGGGTGGACCTGCACGCCATGGCATTGGCACTGGCCCACGGGCAGGACCCTGCGGAGCTACCGCAGAGCGCGCCGCTGGGTGGCGCCGCAGCCAGTCTGGTGTACCGCACGCTGTCGGCGGACGAACCTTTCCG
>JAABRN010000205.1 GCA_011390855.1 Hydrogenophaga sp.
TTGTGGTCTGCCATGCTGGATGCGGCACTACAGGGGTTCCCGGCGCCCCCCGGCGGGCCGCGCCAGGTCAACATCGAGATTCCGCGCTGAGCCGCGGCAAGCTCAGCCTTTGAGCAGCCCACGGATGGCGTCTCCGAGGGCGTCCATGCTGTCCTGCTTGCCCAGCACTTCCAGCACGCCCTGCTCTGCCGCGTCAGCCAGCAACTTGTCGCTCACATGGCCTGAAACAATGGCCACGCCCAGGCCGGGCCGCAGCTGCCGCACTTCCCGCGCCACATCGACACCCGACATGCCCGGCATGTTCTGGTCGGTCAACACCAGATCAATTGACTCGTCAGGGTGATTGGCGAGCCAGGCCACTGCCGCCTCGCCCGATTCGAAGGTGGTGACCCTGAAGCCTTGCCTGCGCAGCAGTCGGCCAGCCAGATAAGTCATGGCTTCATAGTCGTCAATGTAGACCAGGTGCGGTGCGGTTTCGGCAGCGGCAGGCACAGGCGCGGCGGAGAGCGGGCTTGGAGCGTCGGGCACATGCGAGGCATGGGCCGCCAGCGGCAGGTAGACATCGAGGCGGGTGCCTTCGCCTGCTGCGCTGTGCACGTCGATGGCGCCCCGGTGGGCCTTGACAATGCCATGCACCACCGCCAGGCCCAGCCCGGTGCCGGTGCCGGGTGGCTTGGTGGTGAAAAACGGCTCAAAAATGCGCCGCAGGGTGGCTTCGTCCATGCCAGGTCCGTTGTCGGCCACGCTCAGGCAGGCGTAGTGCCCGCTGGACAGGCCTTCCACGCGCAAAGCCTGCGCCGCATCAACGTCGACCGCCCGCAGGGCCACCGTCACTTCGCCGGACTGGTTGTCCATGGCTTGCCAGGCGTTGGTGCACAGATTCATCAACACCTGTTGCACCTGCGTGGCGTCGGCCATGACGGGGAGCGGTGTCGAAGGCAACCGGGCGTTCAGTCGCACGCCGGCTGGCAGCAGCGAGCGCAACAGTCCCAGCGCCTCTTGCACCAGCGGGGTGAGCATCTGGTGTTGCAGCTCCTGCGTCTGACGCCGGCTGAAGGTGAGTATCTGCTGCACCAGCTGACGCGCCCGCATGGCCGCACGCTGGATCTCGGTCAGGCTTTCGCGCGCAGGGTGCTGTGGTCCAACATCTTCCTGGGCCAGCGCCAGGTTGCCCAGAATGGCCGCGAGCAGGTTGTTGAAATCGTGCGCCACGCCGCCGGCCAAGGTGCCGATCGCTTCCATCTTCTGCGACTCGCGCAGTTGCATCTCCAGCGCCCGCTGTTGGGTCTCGGCCTGCTTGAGTTCGGTGATGTCGGTGTGTGTACCGATCATGCGCAATGGCTTGCCATCTGGGTCGCGCGCAATGACCATGCCGCGCGAAAGTACCCACTTCCAGTTGCCGTCCTTGCACCGCACGCGGTGCTCATTGCGGTAGGTAGCGGTCCGCCCTTCAAAGTGATCCAGCCGATCGGCCTCCATCTGCTGTACGTCGTCTGGATGGGTTCGGCTGTCGAGCTCTTCGGCAAAGTTGGAGAGCTCGTCATCGGCGTAGCCATACATGGCCTTGATGCCTTGCGAAATGAACTCTTCACCGGACTGCAGGTTCCAGTCCCACACCCCGTCACCCGCACTTTCCAGCGCCAGCTTCCACACCGCCTCATTGGCGCGCAGCCCGGCCTCTGCCTGCTTGCGCGCGGTGATGTCGAGCAGCACGCCCACCCGCACGTAGCCAGTGGCGTCCTCCGACACCGCGCAGGAACGCCGATATACCCACCTGACTGAACCATCGGGCATCAGGATGCGGAATTCGCCGCCCAGATCGACAGGGCCTGCACGAATCATCTGCATGTCGATGTCGAGCAGGTGCTGATCTTCCGGGTGGCGGAAGCCGGCTGCCAGCGTGGGGTCCCGCATGAGGTCTTCGGGCGCGAATCCGTAGATGTCGCGAACCCCGGAGCTCACAAAACGGTACTGGCGCTTTCCGTCGGGCGCCACATGCACCACGAACACCATGCCAGGCACCTGCGAGGTCATCAAACGAAGCTGCTCTTCGCTGCGACGCAGCTCTTCCTGAGCATGCACCTGAGCTGTGACGTCTTCTACCGTGCCTTCGTAGTACAGCAGCTTGCCGTCTGCATCACGAACGTTGTGCGCATGTTCGCTGATCCAGATTCGCTCACGCGTCCTGTGCCGCCGGATTTCCGAAACGAAACTCCGCACATAGCCGTCACGGTCAAGCAACCGCCGGAATTCGGCGCGCCTCTCAGGGTCCACGTACCATTCCAGCGCCACATCGTTGACAGACCGCAACAGCTCGGCCTCGGTGTCGTAGCCATTGAGACGCACCAACGCCGGGTTGACGCGCACCATTTCCCCATCCGGATTGCAGCGGTACGCACCAATGGGCAGGAAACTGAACAGCGTGGAATAGTCCCCATGAGGTGCGGGGGTCGGCGGCGTCATGGCGCGATTGTGGGGCAAAGCCCAAGTTCCGGGCAGCCGATATGGGCCGTGTTTGGGCGGCATTAATACCGCTCAAGTGCCCTTTCCGTTCACACGCTCCTGCTTCAAGCGGGGACGTTCCCGCCATCAGAACCATGCGCGACATTGGCACCGGCCACCCAAGCCGCTAAAGTGTGCGGTAGTCCCCTCCGCAGCAAGGAACCCCGTTTTGCAACTCACCCGCATCCTGGCCGTGCGCCATGGCGAAACCGCCTGGAACCGCGACACGCGCATCCAGGGCCACACCGACATCGCCTTGAATCCTCACGGACATTGGCAGGCTGCCCGCCTGGCACAGGCACTGGCCGACGAACCGATTGCCGCCGTTTACGCCAGCGATTTGCAGCGCGCGCTTCAAACCGCCCAGGCCGTGGCCAAGGTGCATGACAAGCAGGTGAGTACCCACACCGGCCTGCGAGAACGCGGTTTCGGCCATTACGAAGGACACACCTGGGCCGAACTGGAAACGCGCTGGCCCGAAGAAAGCATGGCCTGGCGCAAGCGCGTACCCGACTTTTCTCCTCCCGGCGGCGAATCGCTCCTGCAGCTGCGCGAACGCGTGGTGCAGACCGTCACGGAACTGGCCGCTCGGCACCCGGGCGAGCAGGTGCTGATGGTCGCGCACGGCGGCGTGCTCGACATCCTCTACCGCGCCGCCACCCGGCTCGAACTGCAGGCCCCCCGCAGCTGGGAACTGCCGAACACCGCCATCAATCGCCTGATCTGGTCCCCCGAGGGGTTGAGCCTGGTCGGCTGGGCCGACACGACCCATCTGCAAAGCGCCGATGGCACGCAAACCCTGGACGAACACTGAACGCCCGCACCACCCTGGCCCCTCTTTGCAGCCTGGCCACCTTGTCCGTTCGGGCTGAGCCAGACAAGGCCCCACACCACCTTCAAACCCGGACCTCCGCTCTTCCATGACACCTTTTGCATCTGAACGCTGGCAACGCGCCGAGGCCTGGATCGGTCACGGTGTGGCCACGGTGGACAGCCCCATGCTGGTGATCGACCTCGACGCCATGGACCGCAACCTCGCCCGCATGGCCGACTTCGCCCAAGCGCGAGGCCTGCGGCTGCGACCCCACGCCAAGATGCACAAGAGCGCAGAGCTGGCGCTGCTGCAGATGGCCCATGGCGCCGTGGGGGTGTGCGTGCAGAAGACCGACGAGGCACTCGCCCTCGCGCATGGGGGTGTGAACAACATCTACATCAGCAACGAGGTGATCGCACCAG
>JAABRN010000206.1 GCA_011390855.1 Hydrogenophaga sp.
GTCGATCTTCTCCAGCTGGCTGGCGGCGCCGAATTCTGGCGTCATCACGTACATGGGAATGTCCACGTGCGGCACGATGGCCGCGTCACCCTGGCCAATACCCGAGGTCTCGACGACGATCAGATCGAAGGCCGCCACCTTGCAGGCGGCGATCACGTCCGGCAGGGCGGCGCTGATCTCGCTACCGAAGTCGCGGGTGGCGAGGCTGCGCATGAAGACTCTTTGACCGTTGTCTGCCATGGTGCCGACGCCGGGCCGCCCCAAGTCGGCACGCGCCTCCTCGAGGGGCAGCGCAGCACGCGCAGCGGCAAGCGTGGGGGCCCATGGGGATATCGCGTTCATGCGGATGCGGTCACCCAGCAAGGCGCCACCGCTCTTGCGCCGTGAAGGATCGATACTGATCACCGCCACGCGCAAGCTGTCGTCCTGATCCAGTCGCAGGCGGCGAATGAGTTCGTCGGTGAGCGATGACTTGCCGGCGCCGCCTGTGCCGGTGATACCCAGAACCGGCACTTTGCGCACCTTGGCCTGCTCGTGCAGGGCGGTCACGGTGGCCGGGTCCGCCTTGCCGCTTTCCAGTGCCGTGATGAGTTGCGCCAGCGCACGCCAGTTCATTTCGCTCTGGCCTTCGATGGCTGTCAGTGACCGGGGCGCGTGCGATGTGAGGTCGCGGTCGCAACGCATCACCATTTCGCCGATCATGCCGGCCAGGCCCATCTTCTGGCCGTCTTCCGGACTGTAGATGCGCGCCACACCGTAGTCCTGCAGTTCGCGGATTTCGCTGGGCACGATCACGCCGCCACCGCCACCGAACACCTGAATGTGCTCACCCCCCCGGCTCTTGAGCAGGTCCACCATGTACTTGAAGTACTCGACGTGGCCACCCTGGTACGAGCTGATCGCGATACCCTGCACATCCTCCTGCAGGGCGGCGGTTACCACTTCGTCCACGCTGCGGTTGTGGCCAAGGTGAATGACTTCAGCACCCATGCCCTGCAGGATGCGGCGCATGATGTTGATGGCCGCGTCGTGGCCGTCGAACAGGCTGGCGGCGGTGACGAAGCGCACCTTGTGCGTGGGGCGGTAGCTGGCCAGGGCCTGGTAATCGGCGGAGAGTTGGGTCATGGGCTTGTCTCGGTTGGCTTCTCTAAAGGGCGTGTTGCTCAGGCGATGCGCAGGCCGGCCAGCGAAGGGTCGTCGGGCGGGTAGCGCAGGTCGAGCGCCTTGAGCGTGTCGCGCACCAGCGTGGCGATCATCAGGTTGCGATGGGTCTTTGAATCTGCAGGTACCACCGTCCAGGGCGCCCAGGGCGTGCTGGTGGCACCGAGCAGATTTTCATAGGCCTTCTGGTAGTCGCCCCAGTGCTCGCGCACCTCCACATCGCCGTGACTGAATTTCCAGTGCTTGGTGGGATCGTCGATCCGGGCTTGCAGGCGTTCGCGCTGCTCGTCAAATCCGATATGCAGCATGCACTTGAGGATGACCGTGCCGGTTTCGGCCAGCATGCGCTCGAACGCGTTGATGTGCTCAAAACGCTGTTGGACCTGCTCCGGCGTGATCCAGCCGTTCACTGCTGGAACCAGCACGTCTTCGTAGTGACTGCGGTTGAAAACCATGATCTCGCCGGCGCCTGGTACTTGCTGGTGGATGCGCCAGAGGTAGTCATGCGCGCGCTCCACCTCGGTCGGTGCCTTCCAGCCCACGGTGTGCACGCCGAGCGGGCTGGTACGGGAAAACACGCCCCGGACGGTGCCGTCCTTGCCTGACGTGTCGGTGCCCTGGAGCACCAGCAGAAGCTTGAATCGTTTATCGGCGTAGAACAGGTCCTGCAGCGCGTCTAGCTCTGCGGCCAGTGCCTCCACAGCATCCTTGTCTGTCTCCTTTTTTCCTTGGGAATAGGGCTTTGCGCTGGTGTCGAATGCCTTGATGTCGACTCCTTTGCCGTTGCGGGCCACTGGCAGCTGCCAGTCTGCCCACGGGCTACCCTTGGAGGCCTGGATGGCAGCGAGGGGAAAAGGCAGCGAAAAATCGCTTGAACTGGGCATGCGGAACTCCGGTGTGCCGAGGGTGCAATGTCCCACGGCAGCGAGTGGACGGTATGGTTGACGTTTACGTAAACGTCAATTGTGAATGTTACTCCAGCGCCTTGTCAAAGACCATGGTGATGACCCTCGGTTGGAGCCCCGGGGTCATGGTGCCATGCGGTGACAATTCCAGACAGGTGTTGTGGTTGACACGCACAGAAAAATACTCTAAGGAGTATAAAATTGCCGGCTGTGTGTACCAGCCAGTATCTGATCACGCCTTGCCAGAACTGACCATCAGAGGAGACCCTTCATGACCATTGTTCGAGATCCTGCGCGCAAGCGCTCACTTGTGCTGCGCCTCAAGCGCGCGGAGGGCCAGGTGCGTGGTATTCAGAAGCTTATCGAAGCCGAAGCCGACTGCGAAAAAGTGGCTCAGCAACTGGCGGCCGTGCGCAAGGCGCTCGACAAGTCGTTCTTTGCGCTGGTGGGATGCGTGATCGCCGAGGGAAGCGTACCTGCCGACGATGTGGCCGACATGCTGTCGAAGTACTCCTGACACCGAGAGGTATGCCATGAAGCCGATTCAACTTTTCGATCCCGCCTCCAGCACCTACACCTATGTGCTGTTTGACCAGAGCTCGCGTGACGCCTTGATCATCGACCCGGTAGACGAGCAGCTCGAACGTGATCTCGCCACCCTGCGTGAATATGGTCTCAAGCTGGTGTGGGCGGTGGAAACCCATGCCCATGCCGACCACATCACCAGTGCGGGCAAGCTGGCCGAACTGGCTGGCGCCCGCACCGCTGCTCCGCAAGGTTGTGGCATCGGCACCGCCGGGGTGCAGCTCCAGCATGGCGACAGCCTGCCCTTTGGCGGCGAGTCGTTGAAGGCCTTGCACACGCCGGGACACACCGCGGGCAGCATGAGTTTTGTGTGGCGGGAGCATGTGTTCACCGGCGACACGTTGCTGATCAACGGTTGTGGTCGCACCGACTTCCAGTCGGGCAGCGCTCATGACCTCTACCACAGCATCACCGACGTGTTGTTCTCGCTGCCCGACGACACCACCGTCTGGCCAGGCCACGATTACCAGGAACGCACACACTCCACCATCGGACAGGAAAAAACGGGCAATGCGCGCATTGCCGGCAAGACCGAGGCGGAGTTCGTTGCGATCATGGCAGCGCTGGGCCTGCCCAGGCCCAGGCGGATCGACGAAGCGGTACCGGCCAACCTCACGTCGGGCATTCGCCACGACCTCGATGGCGCCTTGCTGTTGCAGCCCCGCCCGGTACAGGCCGGTTATGCCGGCGACGTGTCGCCGCAACTGGCCTGGCAATGGGTGCAGGACGGAAAGGCGAGGCTCGTGGACGTGCGAACGGACGCCGAGCGCGAATGGGTGGGCTTTGTACCCGGGGCACTTTCGGTGGCATGGAAGCAGTGGCCCGGCATGGCCATGAACCCTGGGTTCGATGAGGGCGTTCGGCAAGCGGGTGCTGATGGGAAGAAGCTGGTGATGTTGTGCCGCAGCGGTGTCCGGTCCATTGCCGCTGCCAAGCGGGCCACCGAACTCGGGCTGGAGGCATACAACATCCTTGAAGGCTTTGAGGGTGACCCTGACACCCAGGCGCAGCGCGGCCACCGCGGTGGCTGGAAGTTGAACGGGTTGCCTTGGCGCCAAAACTGATGCCAGTCGAGAT
>JAABRN010000207.1 GCA_011390855.1 Hydrogenophaga sp.
GGTAGACGTTGTAGGTGTTTGCCCGATACGCTGCCTGCCAGACAAGGCGGACTTCCCCTCCCGGAAGTGTCTGGGCGATGAGCTGCGGTGGCGGGCCGACGGCTTCGGTTTTGGTGATAGGCTGCGAGCACAACCGGATTTCGTCGTTACCATTGCGAAGGTTCTGCGGTCACCGCGTCCATTGACTGACTACAAGATTCACTATGTCCAAAGGCTACCGCATTCAGGCTTCCACCGGGATCCACAAAGGTGATCGCGATTACCAGCAGGATCAGGTCTGCCTTCTGCATCATCCTCGCCACAGCGGCTGCCTGCTGGCGGTCGTGGCCGATGGAATGGGTGGCCGC
>JAABRN010000208.1 GCA_011390855.1 Hydrogenophaga sp.
AAAGCGTCCGACCAGGTGATGCTCACGGCGCGCCAACTTTTTGAACGCTACGACCCTGATTCCGATGACAGCTCCGCGCTGCTCAGACAAATCGTCGAAGAATCTCACCTTGTGATCAAGCTGACGGCCGTGTCCGCAGAGCAGGAACCGCACAGCACAATTGCCGCATTCCTCGTGAATCCGGGAGGCGACACCCACTGGGTTCACGCAGGCGATTCCCGCATCTACCACTTTCGGCACGGAAAACTGGTGTTTCGCACCATGGACCATTCGTACGTTCAGACCCTGGTCAACCAGGGCGAAATCAGCGAAGAAGAAGCACTGGACCACCCGCACTCGAACATTCTCATGGGTTGTCTGGGCACCGACAACGATCCGCCAGTGGACATCCACGTCGTGTCGCAGCTGGTCACCGGGGATGCCCTGGTGGCTTGCAGTGACGGGGTGTGGCACTACTTCACGCCGGAAGAACTGTCGAGCACCGTGGCCATGCTTTCACCGCGTGAGGCCTGTGAGTTTCTGATCCAGAAAGCACGTTCGCGTGCGAAAGGCATGGGTGACAACCTGTCTCTGGTCATCGTCAAGCTCGACCCATTGGGTTGACGTCCTGACGCAGCCAACACCGGGTCGACGTACCCGATATTGGCTGCGGGAGCAATCGCTCAGGTCAGGCTGGTGTCGACCAAGCGATGTTCCAGCGCAGTGAATTCCGCCGACTGCATTTCGTTCAGTCGAGAAACCGTTCTCGGGAATTCGTGGGACATGGGACCTTCGGTATACAGCTGCTCGGGCTGCACAGCCGCCGACATGACCAACTTCACGCGTCGGTCGTACAGAACGTCGATCAGCCAGGTGAAGCGCCTTGCCTCCGACGCCTGGCGTACCGCCATCTGCGGCACATTTGAGAGCATCAGGGTGTGAAACTGAGTGGCAATTTCGAGATAGTCGTTCTGTGAGCGCGGACCACCGCAGAGTGTTCTGAAGTCGAACCAGATCACGCCGCCAGCGCGTCGGAGCGCCTTTATTTCGCGTGACTCAATTCGCATGACCGGGTCCTGATCGGCCGTTTCTGCCAACTGGCTGAAAGTCTCTTCCATGGCGGCATCCGAAGCTGTGCCCAGAGGACAGTGGTACAGCTGTACATGGGTGAGCGTGCGTTGCCGGTAGTCGGTGCCGTTGTCGACACTCAACACTTCCAGGCGCTGCTTCAACAGCTCGATGGCAGGCAGAATTCGGTCGCGATGCAGGCCGTCAGGGTACAGGCCATCCGGGTGGAAGTTGGAGGTGGTGACAAAGCCAACGCCCGCCTTGAAAAGCGCATCCAGCAGCCGGTGCAGGATCATGGCGTCGGTCACGTCCGCCACATGGAACTCGTCAAAGCAGATGAGCTTATAACGCCTCGCCATGCGCTGCCCCAGTTCATCCAGGGGATTCACCGTGCCCTGGAGGTCGCGAAGTTCGCGGTGCACTTCGCGCATGAACTCATGAAAATGCAGGCGAGTCTTGCGCCGAAGCGGCACCGCATTGAAGAAGCAATCCATGAGAAAGCTCTTGCCCCGGCCCACACCGCCGAACATGTACACACCGCGAGGGATGTCTGGCCGATTGATGAGTTTTTTCAGCGGGTTCGACCGCTTTTCCTTGTAGCGTGCCCATTCGGTGGCGCAGCGCTCCAGAGCTTCGATGGCGCGCTGCTGTGCAGGGTCTGTGTTGTAGCCGCGCTCCTTGAGAGCGGCTTCGTAAAAGGCCCTTACTGACATGGGTGTTCCTTGTCGCGCATCAGTTTTTGACAAGGCGATCTGCGCCTCTGGCCATCCAGCAGAACCGGCTTTGCCGGGCTGCATGGATGGCTACCTTGCGGGCGGCGTGAGCTGCGCAAGCAACCGGAGGGGCGGATCAAAAGTTCAGCGTCCGCTTGTCGACCGCAAGTGCGGCTTCTTTCATGGCTTCTGACAGCGACGGATGGGCGTGGCAGATCCTGGCAATGTCCTCGGCACTGGCTTTGAACTCCATCGCCACCACTGCCTCGGCAATCAACTCTGAGGCCATGGGGCCAACGATATGCACGCCCAGGATCTCATCGGTTGTGGCGTCGGCCAGGAACTTGACCATGCCGGTGGTGTCGCCCAGCGCGCGTGCGCGACCGTTTGCCAGGAACGGGAAGGTGCCGGCCTTGTACTTCACGCCATCGGCCTTGAGCTGCTGCTCGGTGCGCCCAACCCAGGCAATCTCCGGGCTGGTGTAGATCACCCATGGAACGGTGTTGAAGTCCACATGCCCGTGCTGACCGGCGATGCGCTCAGCAACGGCCACACCTTCTTCCTCTGCCTTGTGCGCCAGCATGGGGCCGCGCACCACATCGCCCACGGCCCACACGCCCTTGAGGCTGGTGCGGCAATCGGCGTCAACCACAATGGCCCCGCGGTCGTCGAGTTCCAGGCCCACGGCTTCGGCGTTGAGGCCGATGGTGTTGGGTACCCGACCAATCGAGACGATCAATTTGTCTGCATCGAGATTTTGAGGTTCGCCTTTGGCATTCGTGTAAGCAACACTCACGCCCTTCTTGGTGGTCTTGATGTCGCCGACCTTGACGCCCAGTTCGATCTTCAGACCTTGCTTGTCAAATGCCTTTTTTGCCTCTTTGGCGATCTGCTCGTCAACAGCTCCCAGGAAGGTGGGCAAACCTTCCAGAATGGTTACATCGGAGCCCAGACGGCGCCAGACCGAGCCCATCTCCAGTCCGATCACGCCAGAGCCAATCAGCACCAGCTTCTTGGGTACAGACCCGATGCGAAGGGCGCCATCGTTGGACAACACGGTCTCTTCGTCAAACGGCACACCTGGCAGCGCTCTGGCATTTGAACCCGTGGCCACGATGACCTGCTTGCCTGTGATGACTTCTTCTTTGGCCCCGGCAACCTGGATTTCATAGCCCGCTTCAACCGTCTTGACGAACGATCCGCGCCCGTGGAAGAACGTGACCTTGTTTTTCTTGAACAGGTAAAGGATGCCATCGTTGTTCTGTTTGACCACCGTGTCCTTGCGACCGATCATCTTGGCGACATCGATCTTCACGTTGCTCGCACTGATGCCGTGGTCGGCGAAGTGGTGGTTGGCGTGGTCGAAGTGCTCAGACGACTGCAGCAGCGCCTTGGATGGGATGCACCCCACGTTGGTGCAGGTGCCACCGGGTGCAGGGCCCCCGGCGGCATTCTTCCACTCGTCAATACAGGCCACCTTGAAGCCAAGCTGGGCAGCGCGAATGGCCGCAATGTAGCCGCCAGGACCGCCACCAATGACAATCACATCAAAAGACTGGGACATGTTCAAACTCTCGGTTGGTGCACGCTGCAATC
>JAABRN010000209.1 GCA_011390855.1 Hydrogenophaga sp.
GTGTCCCCGTGATTGCGGCCCTCTCGGAGCTCAGTGAAGATGCGTTGGTGGAGATTCTGACCGAGCCCAAGAACGCTGTCGTGAAGCAATTTGCGCGCATGCTTTCAATGGAGGGTGCCGAGCTTGAAGTCCGGCCGGCTGCGCTGAAAGCCATTGCCCGCAAAGCCTTGGCACGCAAGACTGGCGCGCGCGGCCTCAGGTCGATCCTCGAAAATGCGCTCATTGACACCATGTTCGACTTGCCGAGCATGAGCAATGTCGAAAAAGTGGTGGTGGACGAAACCACGATCGAAGAAAACAAACCACCCTTGCTGGTGTACCGCGAGGCCGCCAAGCAGGCTTGAAACCCGCTTCCAGGCGAGCCAGGCCCGCCCGAGTGAAGTTGAAGATGCGTCCGGTTGAATTCGCCCGCATCCGCCCCACCTGCCTATTTTGTCGAGGTTGAAATGTCCGGACACACCCCATTGCCCAGTTCTCCGATTGATTTGCCACTGCTGCCGCTGCGCGATGTGGTGGTGTTCCCGCACATGGTCATCCCGCTTTTTGTGGGAAGGCCAAAAAGCATCAAGGCGCTGGAGTCGGCCATGGAGGCCGAGCGCAGGATCATGCTGGTGGCCCAGAAAGCTGCCGCAAAGGACGAGCCTTCCACGGAAGACATGTTCGAAATGGGTTGTGTGGCCACCATCCTGCAAATGCTCAAACTGCCAGATGGCACCGTCAAGGTGCTGGTTGAAGGGTTGCAGCGTGCCAAGGTGCTCGATATTCGTGATGGTGAAAGCCACTTCGTGGCCAGCGTGGCGCCTGTCGACCCTCAGGTCGAACGGGCAGAGTCGCAGTCCAACGAACTGGAGGCGCTGCGTCGGGCTGTGATGCAGCAGTTCGACCAGTATGTGAAGCTGAACAAGAAGATCCCCTCCGAGATCCTGACCTCCATTTCCAGCATTGATGATCCGGGCCGACTGGCCGACACGATAGCGGCCCACTTGCCGTTGAAGCTGGAGTCCAAACAGGTCGTGCTGGACCTGGATCCGGTCAACAAGCGACTCGAGAATTTGTTCGAACAGCTTGAGCGCGAGGTCGACATACTCAACGTCGACAAGAAAATCCGTGGTCGCGTCAAGCGCCAGATGGAGAAAAACCAGCGCGATTTTTACCTGAATGAGCAGGTCAAGGCCATTCAGAAAGAGTTGGGAGAAGGCGAAGAGGGCGCCGACATCGAGGAGATCGAAAAGAAGATCAAGGCCGCCAAGATGCCCGCCGAGGCACGCAAGAAGGCCGACGCCGAGTTCAAGAAGCTCAAGCTGATGTCACCCATGTCGGCTGAGGCCACCGTGGTGCGCAACTACATCGATGCGCTGGTGGCATTGCCATGGAGCAAGAAGACCAAGATCAAGCACGACCTTGCGCATGCCGAGGCTGTCTTGAACGAAGATCACTACGGGCTTGAGAAGGTCAAGGACCGCATTCTCGAATACCTCGCCGTGCAACAGCGCGTGGACAAGGTGAAGGCTCCCATTCTGTGTCTGGTCGGCCCTCCAGGTGTGGGCAAAACATCTTTGGGTCAATCGGTTGCCAAGGCCACGGGCCGGAAGTACGTGCGCATGGCTCTGGGTGGCATGAGGGACGAGGCTGAGATCCGTGGGCATCGTCGCACCTACATTGGTGCCATGCCCGGCAAGGTGCTCCAAAGCCTGGGAAAAGTTGGGACACGCAATCCGCTGTTCCTGCTAGACGAGATCGACAAGCTGGGCACGGACTTCCGGGGCGATCCATCCAGTGCGCTGCTGGAGGTCCTTGATCCCGAGCAGAACCACACCTTTGCCGATCACTATGTCGAGGTCGATTTTGATCTCTCGGATGTGATGTTTGTGGCCACGTCCAACTCCATGAACATCCCGCCCGCATTGCTGGATCGCATGGAAGTGATCCGCTTGTCCGGCTACACCGAAGACGAAAAAACCAACATCGCGATCCGTTATCTTCTGCCCAAGCAGCTCAAGAACAATGGCATTCGTGAAGGTGAAATGGAAATCCGCGACGACGCGGTTCGTGACATCGTCCGCTACTACACACGCGAAGCCGGTGTGCGGTCGCTGGAGCGCGAACTCTCCAAGATCTGCCGAAAGGTCGTCAAGGGCCTGTTGCTGAAGAAATACACGCCCACTGTCGTGGTGGATGCTGAGAATCTCAATGAATTCCTGGGTGTACGCAAGTACAACTACGGCCGAGCCGAGGCCCAGAACCAGGTCGGTCAGGTGGTCGGCCTGGCCTGGACAGAGGTGGGTGGTGATCTCCTGACGATTGAAGTGGCCATCATGCCGGGCAAGGGTGTGATCACCCGCACGGGATCGCTAGGAGACGTGATGAAGGAGTCGGTGGAAGCTGCGCGCACCGTGGTGCGCAGCCGCGCCCGGGTGCTTGGCATCAAGGATGAGCAGTTCGACAAGCGCGACATCCACATTCACGTGCCCGATGGCGCGACGCCCAAAGATGGTCCCAGTGCCGGGGCTGCCATGACCACGGCTCTTGTGTCTTCGTTGACGGGCATCCCCGTGCGGGCCGACGTGGCCATGACGGGTGAGATCACCTTGCGAGGTGAGGTCACGGCCATCGGTGGTCTGAAGGAGAAGCTGCTGGCTGCGTTGCGTGGTGGAATCAAGACGGTGATCATCCCGGAGGAAAACGTAAAAGATCTCGCGGATATCCCGGACAATGTGAAGCAGGGGCTCGAAATCGTTCCGGCCAAGTGGATTGACAAAGTCCTTGCAGTTGCGCTGGAGCGTCAACCAGTGGCCTTGACGGATGAGGAAGTCGCGGCGCAACTGGCCGCCGCCGTGAGTCGTCCTGCTTCCTCACCAGACGCAGTGAAACACTGATTCAAAAAAAGTAGTAGGTCTTGAAAAGGGCCAAATTTCTACGCTATAATTTCAGCTTCGGATTTGCACTACGGTGAGTCTGAAAAATGCGGGAATAGCTCAGCTGGTAGAGCGCAACCTTGCCAAGGTTGAGGTCGCGAGTTCGAATCTCGTTTCCCGCTCCAAATTCAAAAAGGGAAGCAATGCTTCCCTTTTTTGTCGGTGTTGTTGAAGTGTTCGGTCTGCACATTTCAAACCTGTGGCGCGATAGCAAAGCGGTTATGCAACGGATTGCAAATCCGTCTAGCCCGGTTCGACTCCGGGTCGCGCCTCCAGTCATACAGAGCCTCGCCAATTTCGGTTGTCGAGGTTTTTTTTTGCGGTTTGCGCCTTCGAAGCCAGTGTCTGGGCAGACCATGGCAACCTGAGACAATACGTGGCGTGCCTCGATGGTGAAATTGGTAGACACAGCGGACTTAAAATCCGCCGCCTTTAATCGGGCGTACCGGTTCGATTCCGGTTCGAGGCACCAGTCCCTAGGATTTTTCCGGAATCGCCGGTACAGTGAGTTTCCATGACCCGTTACAACGCCCCTTTTGAAATACACGTACATGGGGATGTGCCCCTGCGTGAGGACGTCGTGTACGCCCAGATTCAGGATGCGCTCAAGCCCTTGTGGCAGTACGCAGGAGCGCGTTCACTTGCCGCTGCTGCCGAAAGCGCTTACGAAGACGAGCCCGGCATCCGATTCGATGCTGCCACCCACGTATTGCAGATCTGCTGGACTGTGCCTGGCGGCGAGGAGTTTCGACAGGTCATAGAAGAGACCTGCATGGCGCTCAATGACATCGCAGCAGC
>JAABRN010000210.1 GCA_011390855.1 Hydrogenophaga sp.
GCGGAACTCATTTCAGCCCTGGTGCGCGAACTCGGTCTGCAGTCGCAACTGGTGGCGCGCGATGCCGAACGATGGGTATTGCGCGTGGAGCGGGAGTCGCTCAACCAGGGCAACAACCGGGATCGCCTGGCGGCTGCACTGAAGTCACATGGACACAATGTGCAGCTGGTGGTCGAAATTGGTCGGGTCCACGACTCACCCGCCTTGCGGGTGGCAGAAGATCTGCAGCGGCGCCAACAGGAAGCCGAGCAGGTGATCAGGGACGACCCCTTCGTGCAAAGCATGATGCGAGACTTTGGCGGCAGAATCGTGCCTGGTACGTTGAAGGCGATTTCGGCTTAGCCGTATTGCGCTGCACCCCCGGCCATTTCATTTTTTCACTCAAGATTCAGGAAAACCACATGTTCAACAAAGGACAACTCGCCGGCCTCATGAAGCAGGCGCAGGCCATGCAAGACAACCTGAAGAAGGCCCAGGATGAACTGGCTTTCATCGAGGTCACGGGCGAGTCCGGTGCTGGTCTGGTCAAAGTGCTCATGACGTGCAAGCACGACGTCAAGCGCGTGACCATCGACCCCAGCCTGCTGGCGGACGACAAGGACATGCTGGAAGACCTGGTGGCTGCGGCTTTCAACGCGGCCGTGCGCAAGGCCGAAGAAACCTCACAAGAAAAGATGGGCAAGCTCACGGCCGGCATGCCGGGCCTGCCAGGCGGGATGAAGTTTCCCTTTTGATCTTCGGTTCCGTGAGCTGCCTGCGCCGCATGGACGGTCACCGTGGCTGAAGCGCACTCGCTTGAGCTCTTGGTGCAGGCCCTGCGCAAGCTGCCCGGCGTGGGTGTGAAGTCGGCCCAGCGCATGGCGTTTCACCTGCTTCAGCACGATCGGCAGGGCGCGCTCCAGTTGGCCACGGCCTTGCAGCACGCGTGTCAGCATGTGGGGCACTGCCTGCTGTGCCACACGTTCACCGAAGAAGAAATCTGCCCGACCTGCCGCGATCCCAGGCGCGACCGCAGTCTCTTGTGTGTGCTGGAGAATCCAGCCGATCAGGCAGCACTGGAGCGAACGGGTGCCTACAAGGGCATGTATTTCGTTCTCATGGGCAAGCTCAGTCCGCTGGATGGTGTAGGCCCCAAGGAAATCGGCATGCAAAAGCTGCTGGATCGTGTGGATACCCTGGTCGAGGGTGTGAGGGAGGTGCAAGAGGTCATTCTGGCCACCAACTTCACCGCCGAAGGCGAAACCACGTCGCACGTGATTTCTCAAGCGCTCAAGGCTCGCGGCGTGCAGGTGACGCGGCTGGCGCGCGGCGTGCCGGTGGGCAGTGAACTCGAGTATGTCGACCTGGGCACCATCGCCCACGCGCTTGTCGACAGGCGCTGAGAACGGTTCAGATTGCCACCGGGCCCCAACCGGTCTTTTTCCCTTTGCTTCCATTCGGGTCGGTGAAAACCCGCTTGGGATTGGTCCCGATGCGCTGGTCCATGCGTTCCACTAAGCTGACTTTCATATCAAGAAGTGTGTGAAGGGGTGCTGGCATGTGGAATCGACGGGGCTTGCTGGGCGCAGGCATGGCGCTGATGGGAGCCGGTATGCCGGTGACCTGGGCGCAGACCGCTGCAACACCTGGCAAGGTGATCATTGCCGTCGATCAGAAGTCTTCTTTTTGTTACCTCCCCCTGACCATCGCCGAGCGCAAAGGCTTCTTTGCGGAGGAAGGTGTTGACGTCACGGTGCGCGAGTTGCCCGAGCCAGGCGAGGCCATGCTCGCCGTACAGTCCGGCTCCGCGCACGTGCTCTCAGGGCCGTACACCGCCACCATCGGCCAGCACATCAGGGCACAGCCCCAGACCGCATTCGTGCTGCAGGCGCGCGCTCCGCAGATGGTGTTGGGCGTGTCTCTCAGGGCCATGGCCCATTACCGCGAATTGCGCGATTTGCGAGGGCGTCGCATCGGTGTGATGGCGCTGGATTCTGCGTCAGATCGCATCGCCCGATTGATGCTGGCTCGCGCTGGCATGGCGGCGAAAAACGAGGTGCAGTTCGTCAGACTGGCCACCCCAACCGAAGCGCTCACCGCGTTCCATTCTGGTGGTATTGATGCCATTTGCTACAACGACCCGACGATCACTCAGCTGGAACAAAGCGGTGCGCTTCGGGTGATCGCTGACACGCGCACGTTGCGCGGTTGTACCGAAGTATTTGGTGGCCCCATGCCGGCAGGGTGCCTGAGTGCACCTTCTGAATTTGTCGCGGCACAGCCCAAGCTTTGCCAAGCGCTGACCAATGCGGTGGTGCATGGTTTGAAATGGCTACAGACGGCGGGGCCTTCGGACATCATCAAGGCTGTGCCCGAGCATTATTTTCTGGGTGACCGGGCGCTTTATCTGGCCGCCTTCAGCCGGGCTCGCGAAGCATGGACGCCGGACGGCATGATGCCTGCAACAGGACCGTCAACCGCAGCCGACATGCTGGCCAAGTTTGATGCCTCTGGCGGGGTGCAGCGGGTTGATCTGGCTCGCACCTACACCAACGAATTCGCCCGGAGGGCCAAGGCCCGTTTCAAGGCTTGAACTCTGGATCAGGCGGGGCGAGGCATGCGCGTCAGCCTGGCGGACGTTTGCTGCTGGATGCAGGCTTGCCGCCTGATTTGCTTGCTGACGCTTTTGCTGGAGCCTTGTTTGCGGCAACCGGCTTTTTGGCCGTGGTCCGGGCTGTTGTCTTTTTGTTGGAGGCTGCGGCAGGACGATGAGGCAGCATCAGGGTGAGTTGTTGCCCCACCTTCAGCTTGGCATTGACTCCGAGCTTGTTCCAGCCTGCCACACTCACCGGGCTCACACCGTAGCGCCTGGCAAGCTGGGTCAGGGTGTCGCCTTTGCGGACGCGGACCACGGTGCGCCGCGTCGCTGACTCGGGCTGCAATGAGAGATGGCCATTGTCTGCGACGTGAGTCGGCACATCACCGTTGCGTTGACCGGTTCGGGGCACCAGCAAGCTGGAGCCCGCACGCACCATCATGCGCGGGGGGATGGCATTGACCCGCCGCAGTTCGGCTTCGCTCATGCCCACCCGACTTGCTGCCTGAGCTGGCGACATGGTGGTGGGCACGACCCACGCTGTCCAGGTGGCGAGCGGACCCGTATGGGTCTTCAGGCGGCTCTCGAAAATCGCGGCGTTGTCCCAGGGCAGGAGAATGTTGGGCGTGCCCGCCGCCATCACCACCGGGCGGTTCAGCGAGGGATTGAGCGCCCTGAAGTCATCGATCTCGACCTCGGCCAGGTTGGCAATCACATCGACATCCATGTCGCGGTCGATGGTGACCGTGTCGAAGAACGGGTGGTTGCCAATTGGTGGGAGTTCGACACCGAAGTTCTTCGGGTTGGCGACGATGTTTTTCACCGCTTGCAGCTTGGGGACGTATTCGCGGGTTTCGTACGGCATCGACAGGTCGGTGTAGCCCGTGGGCAGGCCTTCTTTCGTGTTGCGTGTGATGGCCCGGTTGACATTGCCCTGGCCCCAGTTGTAAGCAGCAAGGGCAAGGTGCCAGTCGCCAAAGCGCCGGTGCAACTGTTCCAGGTAGTCCAGCGCGGCCCGGGTGGACGCCAGCACATCCCGGCGGTCATCGCGGAAGGCGTTTTGCTTGAGGTCAAACGATTGCCCGGTGGCAGG
>JAABRN010000211.1 GCA_011390855.1 Hydrogenophaga sp.
GCAGACGCAATCAGGCTGCTCACCTCGGTCATATTCCCCGGCACGATGAGGGTGGTGCTGGAATCGGCGGCCACCTTGGCAAAGGCGTCCACGGCGCGCTCGGCCACTTTCAGTTGCACGGCCTGTTCGCCGCCGGGCTGGCGTATGGCGGCGGCAATACGCTCAATGGCTTGCGCAGTGGCGTCGGCCACGGTCAGGATGGCGGCGCCTTCGCCTTGCGCGTTGTTGATGGCGGCCTGCTTCTCGCCCTCGGAGCGGGCAATGAAGGCCTCACGTTCGCCGGTGGCAATGTTGATCTGCTCCTGACGGCGGCCTTCGGAGGCGGCAATCAGGGCGCGCTTCTCGCGTTCGGCGGTAATCTGGGCCTGCATGGCACGCAGAATCTCGTTGGGCGGCGTCAGGTCCTTGATTTCGTAGCGCAACACCTTCACGCCCCAGTTCAGCGCGGCTTCGTCAATGGCCGAGACCACCTGCGCGTTGATCATGTCGCGCTCTTCAAAGGTTTTGTCCAGCTCCAGCTTGCCAATCACGCTGCGCAGGGAGGTTTGCGCCAGCTGCGTCACCGCCATGATGTAGTTGGAAGAACCGTAGCTGGCACGCATGGGGTCGGTCACCTGGAAGTACAGGATGCCGTCCACCTGCAGCTGGGTGTTGTCCCGCGTAATGCACACCTGGCTGGGCACATCGAGCGGAATTTCCTTCAGGCTGTGCTTGTAGGCCACCTTGTCGATGAAGGGCACCAGAAAGTTCAGGCCTGGGGTGAGCGTACCGGCGTACTTGCCCAGCCGCTCTTTCACCCAGGCGTTCTGCTGGGGCACCACCATGATGGACTTGACGATGAATATGCCTGCAATGACAAACAGGAGGATGGCGATTTCCATGGGGAGTTACCTGGTTGATGGAGAAAAAGGGGGGGCTGGTGTAAGGGGCTGAGAGCAAGGTGCTGCGCAAAGCTCAAGGTGGCGTGAGAGGCTCCACCATCAGCTGGCTACCCTGAACGGCCACGATGCGGTGCATGCCAGGACCGGGTGGGGCCATGTTGGCGGCAGCCGGGTCCTTGAGGACCACCAGCCATTGTGCACCCCGGTATTGCACGTGGGCCCGACCGCCGGGCTCCCAGACGGGAACATGTACCGTTTGTCCGATGTCGAGGTTCATGTCGCGGTTGGCTTCGGGCTTGGGCTCAGGGGGGCGAAGTTTGCGCCACTTTTGCCACCCGATGACCGCACCGCCACCCACCACAGCCGCAGCCACGAACTGCAGCGTCAGCGGGGCGCCCAGGTGGGCTGCCAGCGCGCCGGCTGCAAAGCCAATGGCCAGCATCAACAGAAAAAACGTGCCGGTCACCAGCTCCGCCGCCACCGCCATGCCTGCCACCAGCCACCAGAGGGTGGTATCTGCCATGTCTGCTCCTAGCCTGTCCTGAAAAATAACGTTGCCTACAGGCGCGACCCGAGGGCGCCAACTGTCTGGCTGCAAGTATGCCAGCCACACCACCTCTGCGCCGAGAGACCCTGACCGTCACGGTCTTGCCGCCAGATGTCCTTACACTTGAAGGCCATACGGCACCGTTGCCGTGATAGACCCGGATAGACCATGAAGTTCCGTTTCCCCATAGTCATCATCGATGAAGACTTCCGCTCCGAGAACACCTCGGGTCTTGGCATACGCGCGCTGGCCCAGGCCATCGAAGCCGAAGGCTTCGAGATTCTGGGCGTGACCAGCTACGGCGACCTGAGCCAGTTTGCCCAGCAGCAGAGCCGGGCCAGCGCCTTCATCCTGTCCATCGACGACGAGGAATTCACCGTGGGCCCCGATCTGGACCCGGCGGTGCTGAATCTGCGCAACTTCATTGCCGAGGTGCGCCGCAAGAACGCCGATGTGCCCATCTACATCTACGGCGAGACCAAGACCGCGCGCCACCTGCCCAACGACATCCTGCGCGAACTCCACGGCTTCATCCATATGTTCGAGGACACGCCCGAGTTCGTGGCGCGCCACATCATCCGCGAAGCCAAAAGCTACCTGGAGGGCATACAGCCGCCGTTCTTCCGCGCGCTGCTGGACTATGCGGAAGACGGCTCCTACTCCTGGCACTGCCCGGGGCACTCGGGCGGTGTGGCTTTCCTGAAAACGCCGGTGGGGCAGATGTTCCACCAGTTCTTCGGCGAGAACATGCTGCGCGCCGATGTGTGCAATTCCGTGGAGGAGCTGGGCCAGCTGCTGGACCACAACGGCGCCATTGGCGAGAGCGAGCGCAACGCCGCCCGCATTTTCAATGCCGACCACTGCTTCTTCGTGACCAACGGTACCAGCACCAGCAACAAGATGGTGTGGCACCACACCGTGGCCCCGAACGATGTGGTGGTGGTAGACAGGAACTGCCACAAGTCCATCCTGCACGCCATCATCATGACGGGCGCCGTGCCGGTGTTCCTCAAGCCCACGCGCAACCACTACGGCATCATTGGCCCGATTCAGCAAAGCGAGTTCGAGCCGGAAGCCATCAAGGCCAAGATCAGGGCCAACCCGCTGCTGCAGGGCGTGGACGCCGACGCGGTGAAGCCGCGCATCATGGCGCTCACCCAGTCCACCTACGACGGTGTGCTGTACAACACCGAGACCATCAAGAAGCTACTCGATGGTTATGTGGACAACCTGCACTTCGACGAAGCCTGGTTGCCGCACGCGGCCTTCCACCCCTTCTACGGCACCTTCCATGCCATGGGCCGCAAGCGCGACCGGCCCAAGCATTCGGTGGTGTATTCCACGCAGAGTATCCACAAGCTGCTGGCCGGTATCAGCCAGGCCAGCCACGTGCTGGTACAGGACTCGCAAAGCACGCCGCTGGACCGCCACCTCTTCAACGAGGCCTACCTGATGCACACCAGCACCAGCCCGCAGTACAGCATCATTGCCAGCTGCGACGTGGCCGCCGCCATGATGGAGCCGCCCGGCGGCACCGCGCTGGTGGAAGAAAGCATTGCCGAAGCGCTGGATTTCCGCCGCGCCATGCGCAAGGTGGAAGGCGAGTTTGGCGACAACGATTGGTGGTTCAAGGTCTGGGGCCCCGACCACCTCACCGCCGAAGGCGTGGGCGAAGCGCGCGACTGGATCCTGGGCCGCACCGATGCCGAGGGCAACCTGCCGGCCAGCGGCGAAGAGTCGTGGCACGGCTTTGGCGACATGGCGCCGGGCTTCAACATGCTCGACCCCATCAAGTCCACCATCGTGACGCCGGGCCTGAACATGCGCGGCGACTTTGCCCCCACCGGCATTCCGGCCAGCATCGTGACCAAGTTCCTGGCCGAGCACGGCGTGGTGGTGGAGAAAACGGGCCTCTACAGCTTCTTCATCATGTTCACCATCGGCATCACCAAAGGCCGCTGGAACACGCTGCTCACCGCGCTGCAGCAGTTCAAGGACGACTACGACCGCAACCACCCCATGTGGCGCATCCTGCCGGAGTTCTGCCAGAAGCACCGGCGCTACGAAAAAATGGGGCTGCGCGATCTGTGCCAGTTCGTGCATGAGATGTACGCCAAGTACGACGTGGCCCGCCTGACCACCGAGATGTACCTGAGCGACCACACGCCGGCCATGAAGCCCAGCGACGCGTTCGCCCAGATTGCCCACCGCAAC
>JAABRN010000226.1 GCA_011390855.1 Hydrogenophaga sp.
CCCCAGCGGCTTTTCTCACGCGGGTTGGCCTTGTCTGTGGCGGTGCGGTCGCTGTTGTTGGTCAGGGTGAAGTACACCTGACCGTTCTTGGGATCGATGGCGCCCCATTCGGGGCGGTCCATCTTGGTGGCGCCCACGGTGTCTGCCGCCAGGCGTGTGTTGACCAACACATCGGCCTGGCTGCTGAAACGAAATGGGGTCAGCGGCCCCTTGCCAAATACCAGCGGCAGCCATTCACCGGAACCGTCGTCGTTGAATTTGGCCACATACAACGTGCCTTCGTCCAGCAGTGCACCGTTGGCCAGTCCCTTGGCCTTCTGGTACACGCCTTTCGAGACAAACTTGTAGATGTACTCGTTACGGGCGTCGTCGCCCGAATAGCACACCACCGGCTTGCCTTCCACGCCAGGTTGGAACACCACGCCTTCGTGGGCAAAGCGGCCCAGCGCGGTGCGCTTGACCGGTGTGCTCTCAGGGTTGAAGGGGTCCACTTCCACCATCCAGCCAAAGGCATTGGCCTCGTTGCGGAAGTCCTGCGTGGCATTGGCGCCCTTGGCGCTGACGTCAAAGCGGGCGAACTCGTCGGCACCGCTGTCGGCCAGCTCCCAGCCATAGCGCGAAGTGGCGGGCTTGCTGTCGTTGCTGCGCACACCGTAGCGCGACTGCTCGCGGGTGCGGCCATTGGCGCCCACCTTGTTGATGAAGTAACCCGCCCAGTTTTCCTCCGACATCATGTAGGTGTTCCAGGGCGTGACGCCATGGGCGCAATTGTTCAGCGTACCGCGGGTGCGGGTGCCGTCCTGGCTGTACCGGGTCTTGACGAAATCGCTGCCGCGCACCGGGCCGTTGATGGCCATCGGCGTGGCGGCGGTGATGCGGCGGTTGAGCTTGCCCGGCACCACAGCCCACTGGCCGTTGTTGCCCTTCTTGACATGCACCACAGAAACACCGTGGGCGTTGATTTCCTTGAGACATTCGTCGGCCGGGCGTTTGCCATTGACCAAGGGAGGCACACCACCACGGTCGAGTTTCTGGCCCACAGCGCGGGCGTGCATATAGCGCGGCTCCACGTATTCGTGGTTCATCACCAGCAGACCTTCGGTGGAGCTGCCGCTGTACGGGTCTTTGCCTTCGATGGGGAAGAAGTGCATGCCGTCGTGGTGGCTGCCCATCTGGTTGGCCTGATCGGCGCCGGTGTTCTTCATCGGGTCGAACGCCGGCATGTTTCCGGAAATGGGCGTGCCCCACGGGATGAAGGTCTGCACCTTGTAGCCCTTGGGCACCACCACGGTGTCGGCGCTGCTGACCGCCACGGCATCGAAGCCAACGAGATTGCCACCGGAACCACCCGCAGTGGCCGCACAACCGGACAGGCCGACACCGCCGAACAGGGCGGTGATGGAGGCACCCAGGCCACCCTTGAGTGCGCTTCGCCGACTCAGGTTGGCGTTGAGCACATCCTCAAAGTGGCGGTTGCTGCTGGCGTTGGACATCGGCTCGTCGCCGTCGCCGTTGTCGATGATCAGATTGGCGGGAAGATGGGTCATGGGTTGAGTTTTGTTCACGAGAGGTTGAAAGCGACGTCAATGTAGGCGTTGCGTTTGACAAACGCGTGAAAATCGCCGGGACACGTTGCACATGCATGGCTTTCGTGCCCTACCCAGGCGAAATCCGCTTTGTCTGGTGATCCACTCGAGAAGTTGTTCACTTTGGCAGCCAACAGCGCTGCATCCGTGGAAGAGGGGTGCAGCAAAGCACCGCGGCTGACCTCTGCCTTTCCCTGTGCTTTCAGCGTGGTGGTTCTCTCCGCGCCGCATTCGATGAGCGACTGCACGGCCTTGTCCAGTATGCGGTCGCGTGTGGTGCGTTCTGACCTGCGGGTGTGATGTTCTGACTTCCTGGTGCCTCATGCAACAGCTGGACACCGATGGACACTCAGTGTTGACTGGGGGGTGGAGCGGGTCCACAGTCGGCTCTGACTGCTGTTCAGGCGTTTGTTTTTTCACTGTTTCAAGGAACCCTTCATGCCCATGTTCGAGACGCTCCAGATTGACAAAGACCAGCAAAACCCAAGGGTGGCCCGACTGCTACTCAACAGGCCGGAACGCCTCAATGCCATCAGCGACGAAATGCCGCGGGAAATCAGGGAGGCGGTCCGGTGGGCGAACGCCGACGATGAAGTGCACGTCATCATTGTGGAAGGCGCGGGCAAGGGGTTCTGCGGCGGCTACGACCTCACCGGCTACGCCGAGCAACTGATGGAACACCCTTGCCAGCAAGAGAAAACACCCTGGGATCCGATGGTGGACTACGCCTGCATGAAGCAGAACACGGAGGATTTCATGGCTTTGTGGAAGAGCGCCAAACCCACCATCGCCAAAGTGCACGGCGCTGCCGCTGCCGGGGGAAGCGACATCGCCATGTGTTGCGATCTGCTGGTCATGGCAGATAACGCACGCATCGGCTACATGCCAACCCGAGTCTGGGGCTGCCCGACCACTGCGATGTGGACATACCGCCTGGGACCCATGCGGGCCAAGCAGATGATGTTCACCGGCGATCTCATTGACGGCAAGACGGCGGCCGAGTGGGGGCTGGCAACCTTGTCGGTGCCGGCAGAAGAGCTCGACGCTGCCACCATGAAGCTTGCTGCAAGGATTGCGGGCGTACCGCGTGCTCAACTGGCCATGCACAAGATGGTGGTGAATCAGGTCATGCTGAACATGGGCCTGGAGCAGACCCAGATGATGGCAACCGTCTTTGACGGGATCACCCGGCACAACCCTGAAGGACTGTGGTTTCGCCGACAAGCACAGGCGCATGGTTTCAAGTCCGCTATCGAATGGCGCGACAGCGGGCGGGCGATTCCGGAAGGTGACGAGGCGAGAGCACTGATCCGGGAGATGGAAGCGCGCCGGGAGTGACAGGGCTGCGCTTTTTCGCGGCTCGCCAACCCTTGCGTCTGGCGTGGCGGTTTCTGCGGATTCATGGCGGGGATGGGCAGGTGCCGCCGGTTCCAGATCATCTCAGGTGAGGTTGCATAACCTCATTGCCTGGGCCTCACCCCCCACCAGGCCATGCCCACCACAGCTGCGAACGCGGTGTAGGCTGCCACGAACACCCACCATGGTGCCTCCCAGTACAGCAACCGGGACAGCCAGTGTTCGATGAAGCTCTCGCGGTAGCTGCCCTGGCCCGCAGCGCGGCGCAGGTGCTGTTCCCACACGGTGAGGGGGCAGAGCTGCCCCAGCCAGGCCTGCGCTGCAATGAAGACCATCAGGACCAGGTGGCTCAGGCGCAGACCGAAGTGGCGCACCCATCGCCACCCCATCGCGCCACCCATCAGCACCAGGGGCAGCAGGCCGACCACGAACAACACGATGGCCACGTGCAGCCCCAGGATGGTGTCGGCCAGCAACAGGGCATGGTTTGGGGCCAGGGTGGGCATGCCCGATGTTAGGGCAAGGCTGAACAAGTCGTTCGTGGCGCCCGCATCCACGGAAACTCGATCAGCGTTGCCTCAAACCGCTTCGGCGGTGCGTTGCGAACCGCCGATGCGAACACCCACAGCGGCGTTATGCAGCAGTTGTTGTGCCTCGGCGGCGCTGTGGGCCAGCAGGGGTTGGGCGCGCAGGGCGAGATCGGCAAACGCGTGCAAGACGTGCGTTTGCTCTGCGTCGGTCAAGGCGATCTCGGCAATCGTGCTGGTGCCCTCAGCAACTGCGGGCCGGGCAAGCGCGCGCAGTGCAAGCACCGCAAAGCTCCGGTGCACGCCGTACAGACCCACACGCGCATCTGGGAGCAGCGCTCGCAGGCTGAAACCATAGCGTCCTTCTTCAGCTTCGACCTGTTCAATCTGGCTCAGATCCAGTTTGCGGACGTGTTGTCGTTTGCTGGTCTGAACGACCAGCAACGACTGTGTGGTGACCGCCCAGATGGTGCGGCCAGCGCCCACTGCACGGCCTGTGGCATATGCACAAATGGCCTCATCCCGGTTGAGGTGGTTGCGCATGAGGTCCACGTCGGCGTGTCTGAGCAACTGGTGGGCGCTGGGGTCGTGACCTTCGAACAGGATCTCCAGTTGTTCGTTGTAGTTGCGGAAGAAGTCGAACATCGGATCATTGGCGTTGCAGGGCAATATGGCCCAAGCCTGGACTTTCGCCCATCCCCGGTGTTCTTGCCAGCCTGGGGTTTCAAAGGGCATTCAGGAAACAGACGGACCCGCCTGCAGACGAAAAAAAGCCGCCGGCGCTGTGGCGCCGGCGGCAGTGAACACAGGCTTGGAGGCTCAGTTCACCTTGAAATAGTCTGACACCACTTGCCAGCGCGCTTCCTTCAATTGCGACAGGCGGGTGGCATTGCTGCCCAGACGCTTCTGGGGGCCAAAGGTCATTTCGGTGCTACCGAAAATGTCCGGTGGAATCACCATTGTGTCCATGGCCTTGATGAAGCTGTCGGTGGTCAGGTTGGGGCCGGCCTTGCTGGCGGCACGCAAGAAGGAATCGACCAGCGAATAGCCATAGACCGAGAACACGGTCGGGTCTTCGTTGAACTTGGTCTTGTACTTGTTGGCCCAGAAGCGAATCGGCTGCGATGCTGCGTCCAGGTAGGGGTTCTGTACGGTCATGGTGGCATAGAAACCATCCATGGCCGGGCCACCCAGCTTGTGGATGAGGTCGGTGTAAGCCGCGCTGGAACCCAGGAAGGTGGGGTTGAAGCCCAGCCGTTTGGCCGTCGCAATGCCGCCAATGGTCTCGCGGATGATGGTGCCCATCACCACGAAGTCACACTGGGAAGAGGCCAGTTTCTGCATCTGCGAGGCGAAGTCGGTCGCGCCGCGCTTGAAGGTGGTCACTTCAGCGAACTGCATACCCATGCCCTTCAGGCCTTCTTCAGCGCCGCGGAACACCTCCAGGCCGAACTCGTCGTCCTGGTACATGGTGCAGACTTTCTTGGCGCCTTTTTCCTTCACCAGCAGTGGCACGGCCGCTTTCATCTGGTCGAAGTAGGTGGCGGCAAACGAGTATTTCAGCCGGTGGAAGGGCTCGTACATTTCACGCGCGGCGGTCACGGGGAAGAAGTTGATCACGTTCTTCTGGAACTGCACGGGCATGGCGGCCATGTTCTGTGCGGTGCCGATGTGGCCCACCATGGCAAAAATCTTGTCCTGGTTCACCAGCTTCTGCGCGGCCAGCACGGCACGGCGGGGCTCGTAGCCGGAATCTTCCACGTTGAGCTTGATCTTGCGGCCGTTGATGCCGCCCTGCTCATTGGCCTCGTCCACGCGAAGCATCATGCCGAATCTCACCTGCTTGCCAAAGCCCGCCAGCGGGCCGGAAAGGTCCTGGATCGATCCCAGCACGATCTCGTCCTTGGTGACGCCCTGGGTCTGGGCAAAGGCGGATGCGCTGGCCAGCAAAAGGCTGGCGGCGATCAGTGTCGGTTTTGTCTTCATGCACTTGTCTCCTTGGTTGTGAACGGATGGATGGCGGTGGCTCGTTGCGAAAGATCAGCCGTACATGGCTTCAATCTGCGGGGAATACTTTTTCTCGACCAGCTTGCGCTTGAGCTTCATGGTGGGCGTGAGTTCTTCGTCTTCGGCGGAGAGCTGCGTGTCGAGCAGGAAAAACTTCTTGATCTGTTCCACGCGGGCAAACTTCTTGTTCACGCGGTCGATCTCTTCCTGAATGAGCTGCTGCACCTCGGGCGAGCGGGTCAGGCTCGCGTAGTTGGAAAACGGCACGTCGTTGTCCTGCGCAAATTTCTCCACGTTCTCCTGGTCGATCATGATGATCACGGTGAGGTAGGCCCGCTTGTCGCCAATCACCACCGCGTCGGTCACGTAGGGCGAGAACTTCAATTCGTTCTCCAGCTCACTGGGCGTGATGTTCTTGCCCCCTGCGGTGATGATGATGTCTTTCATGCGGTCGGTGATGCGGAAAAACCCTTCCTCATCGACCATGCCCACATCACCCGTGTGCAACCAGCCATCGGCGTCGATGGTCTCGGCCGTCTTCTCAGGCAGGTTCAGGTAGCCCATGAACACGTTGGGTCCGCGCACCAGAATCTCGCCCGTGGCTGGGTCCAGCTTCACTTCGTTGTAGCTGGCTGCCGGGCCAATGCTGCCGGGCTTGATGCGTTCGGCCGGGATGCCGGTAGAGGCGCCGCAGGTCTCGGTCATGCCCCACACCTCCAGCATGGGCACACCGAGCGCCATGTACCAGCGCACCAGCTCGGGTGAAATGGGCGCTGCGCCGGTCACCAGAAAGCGAGCCTTGTGAATGCCGATGAGCTTGCGCACATTGTTGAGCACCAGCATGCGCGCCACGTGAAACTGCAGCTTGAGGGAGCCGGGCACGGCTTGCTGGGCCAATACCAGGTCGGCTACGCGTTGGCCCACACCGATGGACCATCCGTACGCAGCCTGCTGCAGCTTGCCGGATTCCTTGAGCGCGATCATCACGCCCGAATAGAACTTCTCCCACACGCGTGGCACGGCAGTGAACACCGTGGGCGCGATCTCGCGCACGTTCTCCGGCACGGTCTCGGGGTTTTCGACGAAGTTGAGTTTGGCGCCGGTGTAGAGCGAGAAGTACTCGCCCCCCATGCGCTCTGCGATGTGGCACAGCGGCAGAAAACACATGCATTCATCGCGGTCGTCGCGTGAGATCAGCGTGTTGTAGCCGCGCACGGTGTAGATCAGGCCTTTGTGGCTGTGCATGGCGCCCTTGGGCTTGCCCGTGGTGCCCGAGGTGTAGACCAGGATGGCCAGGTCGTCTGGCTGGCAGGCGGCCACGCGCTCTTCAATCATCTGCGGGTGCTGGCGGGCGTGTTCACGGCCCATTTCGCGCAGCACGTCCAGACCGATCACCTGCGGGTCGTCCAGTTCGCGCAGGCCTTCCATGTCGAACACCACGATCTTGCGCAGCTTGGGCAGGTGTTCCCGCACCACCAGCGCCTTGTCGAGCTGCTCGTCGTCTTCCACAAACAGCACGGTGGTACTCGAGTCTTCACACAGGTACTGCACCTGCTCGGAAGCATCGGTGGGATAGATGCCGTTGGACACACCGCCCGCACTCAGCACCGCCAGGTCGCACAGCACCCATTCGATGTTGGTGTTCGAGAGAATCGACGCGGTTTCCTTCGGACCAAAGCCCAGCGCCATCAACCCATGAGCGATCTCGCGCACCGCTTCGGCTGTCTGGTTCCAGGTCCAGGTGCGCCAGATGCCAAAGTCCTTCTGGCGCATCCACACATTCGGCCCGCGCGCCTTCGCCGCGTTCCAGAACAGGGCCGGAATGGTCTCGCCCTGCATCACGATGTCGGGCTGCGGCTGGATGTGGGAGAGGTCCCAGAGTGTGCTCATTTCAATGATCCATGAAAGTGGCGACGATCCCACAACGCATCCGGAGCAAGATGCCCCCAAAATCCAGGGCACCCGTGGAACCGGCTTTGCCGGGCCATGGGGTGCGTCACCCTCCCAGCGCCGAAGGCGCGGACTGGAGAGGGGGAAGCCGCGAAGCGGCGCATGGGGTGTCGCATCCTCATCTCCAGTTTTTCTTTTTCTTCCAGCGCCGGTCCGCCCGCACGCCTTCTTCCTTCATGCCCAGGTAGAACTCCTTGATGTCGTCCTTCTCGCGCAGCCGGGCACAGGTGTCTTCCATCACGATACGGCCGTTCTCCAGCACATAGCCGTAGTCGGACGCATTGAGCGCCATGTTGGCGTTCTGCTCCACCAGCAGAAGGGTGGTGCCGCGCTCGCGGTTGATGCGCACCACGATCTCGAAAATCTCTTTCGTCAGTTTGGGACTCAGGCCCAGGCTGGGTTCGTCGAGCAGGATCAGGTCTGGGTTGGCCATGAGTGCACGGCTGATGGCCAGCATCTGCTGTTGTCCGCCAGAAAGCAGTCCTGCGTCTTGCGCGGCGCGCTCGCGCAGGATGGGGAAATAGCCGAACACCGCTTCGATGTCGCGCGCCACGCCGTCGCGGTCCTTGCGGGTGTAGGCGCCCATGAGCAGGTTGTCGCGCACGCTCAGCAATGGAAACACCTCGCGCCCCTCGGGCACATGGCTCAGGCCCTGCTGCACGATGAAGGCCGGGTCCTGCGCCGTGATGGGCTCGCCCTTGAACTCGACGCTGCCCTTGCGCGGGTCGATGATGCCGCTGATGGTTTTCAGGATGGTGGTCTTGCCAGCGCCGTTGGAGCCCAGCACGGTGGCGATTTCACCGCGTCGCACCTGAAGGCTCACGCCTCGAATGGCCTTGATCGGGCCATAGGCACTCTCCACGTTGAGCAGCTTGAGCACAGGTGCGTCAGAGGTGGCTACGCTCATGATGAAAGGACTCCCGCCTGAGGCGTGTGTAAGTGCGAGCGATCCGGCGCCGGGCCGCCCCAAGCCGGATCAGCCCCCTCGGGGGGCAGCGACCCGCGCAGCGGTGGAGCGTGGGGGCTCATGCCACCACCTTCTGGTTTTCTCGGCGCAGGTTGGACACGTCGTCCACTGAGCCCAGGTAGGCCTCGATCACGCCCGGGTGCGCCTGCACCTCGGCGGGTGTGCCGGTGGCCAGCTCTTCGCCCATGCTCATGGCCAGCACCCGATCCGACACCTTGGACACCAGCGACATGTCGTGTTCCACCATCAGCACCGTCACACCGAGTTCGTTCTTGATGTCGGTGATCCAGAACGCCATGTCTTCGGTTTCTTCCACGTTCAGGCCAGACGACGGTTCGTCCAGCAGCAGCAGCTTGGGTTCGGTGCACAGCGCCCGTGCCAGCTCCACCACCTTGCGAACGCCATACGGCAGACCGGCCACCATCGATTCTCGGTGGTGCTGCAGGTCGAGCAGTTCAATCACATGCTCCACCTTTTCCCGCGCCTCAATTTCTGCCGCGCGTGTCCTGGCGGTGAAAAAAAGCTCGCTCCACAGCCCGGTTTTGCGGTGCGTGTGCCGCCCGATCAACAGGTTTTGCAAAACGGTGGCGTGTTCGAACAGCTCGATGTTTTGAAACGTGCGCGCGATGCCCAGCGACGCGATTCTGTGCGGCGGCTGTTCGGTGAGCTTGAGCATGCCGTCGGGGCCAGCGAAATCGATGTGGCCTGTGGTGGGCGTGTAGATGCGGCTGATCAGGTTGAACACCGTGGTCTTGCCCGCACCGTTGGGCCCGATCAGGGTGAACACCTCGCCGCGCTTCACATCAAAGCTGACGTTGTTGACCGCCAGCACGCCGCCAAAGCGCACGCTGAGGCTGTGGGCAGACAGAAGGATGTCGTCGGTCATGAATGGCTTCTGGTTGATGACACGTTACGAACGAAGGGAAGCGGACCAGAGACACCGAGGAACCGGCTTCGCCGGGCCTCTGGTGTCGCCCCCTTGAGGGGGGATGCGGCCACACGCAGTGAGCAAGCAACGGGGGTGGGTCATTTCAATCGGTCGGATTTCTGGAACGATTTCTGCCGCTTGAACATGCCCTTGCGGTAGAACGGGAACAGCTGGAAGTAGGTGCGGATCTTGAGCCAGCGGCCATACAGCCCCATGGGTTCAAACAGCACGATGGCCACCAGCACCACGCCATACACCACGCCCTTGAGACCGGTGGCATCGGCAATCACGGCAGGCAGAAAATCCTTGCCGATGGAGATCAGCTGCGGCATCACGATGATGAAGATTGCCCCCAGGAATGCGCCATGGATCGAGCCCAGGCCGCCGATCACGATCATCAGCAGCAGGTCCACCGACTGCAGCAGACTGAACTGGTCCGGCGACAGAAACTGGATCTGGTGCGCATACAGAGCACCGCCAATACCGGCCAGCGCGGCCGAGAGCGCAAAACTCATCGTCTTGTAGCGCGCCAGATGAATGCCCATGCTCTGCGCTGAAATCTCGGAATCGCGAATGGCCACAAAGGCGCGCCCGGTGGATGAGCGCAGCAGGTTCACGATGCCCAGTGTGGATAGCACCGTGACCAGCAGGCAGAGGAAGTAGAACTCGGTGGGTGTGTCCAGCGTCCAGCCGAACAGGGCTGGCTGATTGACCATCATGCCGGCGTTGCCACCGGTCACGCTTTCCCAGCGCGCCATGCCTTCTTCCACGATGAAGCCGAACGCCAGTGTCGCCATGCCCAGGTAGATGCCTTTCACCCGCAAGGCCGGCAAACCCACCACCATGCCCACGGCCGCCGACAGCAAGCCCGCGCAGGCCAGCGCCAAGGGGAACGGGAAGCCTGCATTGACCATGATGGCCTGCGTGTACGCACCCACGCCCAGGAAGGCCGCATGGCCCAGAGAGAACAAACCGGTGAAGCCGGCCAGCAACATCAGGCCCAGGCCCACGATGGCGTAGATCAGCACAAACGTGAACTGTGCCAGCCAGTACTCCTGCACCAGCCAGGGTGCCGCCACCATGAACAGGCCCAGCAGCCCATACCAGAACACATGGCCCCCATGCTTGGCCAGCCGGATGTCCTGGTTGTAGTCGGTCTTGAAAAGGAATCTCATAGCCCCCCCGCAGCGCCTGAGGCGCTACCCCCCCAGGGGGGCGCCACGAGCGGCCCGGCGAAGCCGGTTCCGCCGTGGCCCTGGAAGTGACCTCGGCTCAAGTGGCTGTTCGGCTTCCTCATACCTTTTTCCTTAGTTTCTCGCCGAAGAGGCCATTGGGCTTGAGCACCAGCATGATCAGCACCACGATGTAGGGCGCAATATCCTTGAAGCCCTCGGGCAGGTAGA